>NZ_PQLP01000001.1:0-271977 GCF_002918965.1 Acinetobacter sp. ACNIH3
TGTCACCTTAAGAGCCGTTGAAGACTACGACGTTGATAGGTTGGATGTGGAAGTGTAGCGATACATGAAGCTGACCAATACTAATTGCTCGTGAGGCTTGACTATACAACACCCAAACAGTTGTTGTACGAACTGCGCAAGCAGTGAGCAGAGATTGATTCATTAAAGACCAAACGGTCTTGAAATACTTGATTCAGCTAACGCTAGAACATACAATTTGACTCAAATATTTCTATTAATGAACGATGTTCAAAACACTGTTTTGAACGAGTGCAAGATTTGACCAAGCATTGGCATCTAAATAAGACCAAATGCAAAGTCATACCAGTTGTGCTGGCGACCATAGCAAGAGTGAACCACCTGATCCCTTCCCGAACTCAGAAGTGAAACCTCTTAGCGCTGATGGTAGTGTGGGGTTTCCCATGTGAGAGTAAGTCATCGCCAGCTCATTATTCTAAACACCCCCTGTCAAATGACAGGGGGTGTTTTTTTATGCGCGGGGTTTAGTCAAATAACTGTTGTTTATATGCTATTTCGACTGAAATATCACATAAAAATAAACTTGAGAGGCGTATACTGAACCGGTCTAAGGAGCGGATATGTCCCCAAATTCATCTTCAAGCCATATTGAATATGGTTCGTCTGCCTTTAAAGCGGTTTTGTTTTCCTTGTTTCTGGCTGGATTTGCGATTTTTTCATCGTTATATTGCGTACAGCCGATGATGCCGATTCTGGCAGACTATTTTCATATCTCCCCTACGCAAAGCAGTTTTCCACTTTCATTTTCTACCATTGCATTAGCTGTTGGCCTGATTTTTACTGGACTCATTTCTGACCGTTTTGGCCGTAAGCCGATTATGGTTTGGTCTTTATTTTCGGTTGCACTATTGTTGTTGCTGAGTGCTGTATTGCCAGTCTGGTCAGTGTTTCTGGCGACCCGGGTATTAATAGGCTTAACCGTAAGTGGCGTGGCCGCAGTGGCGATGACCTATATTGGGGAAGAAGTTGCCGCGAAAGATGTTGGTTTTGCCATGGGACTCTATATTTCTGGAACTGCGATTGGCGGTATGAGTGGCCGTTTGCTTGCAGGAGTATTGGTAGACTTTATTTCCTGGCAGTCAGCGACTTTAATCATTGGACTAATTAACCTCTGTATTGCGACAACCTTCTATTTCTTATTGCCTAAATCCAGGAATTTTCAAGCTTATCCTATTAAGTTGAGCCGTTTCCTTACCGCATTTCAGCATAATCTGAGTGATCCCAAGCTGCGAATCTTGTTCTTGCAAGGTTTCATCCTGATGGGCTGTTTTGTTTCAGTCTTTAATTATCTCAGCTATCGCCTGATTCAGGCACCTTTTGAGCTGTCGCATGTCTGGATTGGGGTAATTTCGGTCACCTATCTGGCAGGAATTTATAGCTCACCTCGTGCGGCGGCATGGAGCCAGAAATTTGGACGTTTCCAAGTATTGGTGGCCATGCTTGCCAGTATGTTGCTAGGACTAGTGTTGATGCTAGTCAACAGCTTGGTGCTGATCTTTATTGGTCTGCTCATTTTTACCTTTGCATTTTTTGCTGCACATTCCACGGCCAGTAGTTGGGTGTCTGTGCAATCTTTACAGTATCGTGCTGTAGGATCATCACTCTATTTATTCTGCTACTATCTTGGGTCTAGTGTACTTGGCAGCTCGAGTGGTCTGGTCTGGGAAAATACCGGATGGTTCGGCTTCAGTTTATTCATCGGCATTATTTTGACAATCGGTTTATTGATAGCTCAACAGTTAAAACCTAAAATAAGCAAGCTAGAAACAAAGTGAGCATATATTCCTGATTAAGGTCCTAAAGTCTATATTGTATAAATTATAATCAAGCAACCTCAGCCGAATTCATGCTAAAATGCTCGGCTTTCATCTTTGATCTATTTTTTGATCTTCCATCTGCCAGCCGAGAATTGCTAGCCATGTCTACTGCTTATACCATGCAGACAGCGCCTACAGCGTTGTTTGATTACGACAAATATTGGGCGTCATGTTTTGAACCTGCGCCATTTTTGCCGATGTCACGCGAGGAGATGGATCAACTCGGCTGGGACAGTTGCGACTTTATTTTAGTCTGTGGCGATGCCTATATTGATCATCCTTCATTCTGTTCAGGCATTATTGGCCGTACCCTAGAAGCGCAAGGCTTCCGTGTCGGGATTATTGCGCAGCCAGACTGGACCAATGTTGAAGCCTTCCGTGTATTGGGTAAACCCAATATTGCATGGGGTGTGACTGCGGGTAACATGGACTCGATGATCAACCGTTATACCGCTGATCGCAAGATTCGTTCAGATGATGCCTATTCACCAGACAATCAGCCAAACAAACGCCCAGACCGGGCGGCAACCGTGTATTGCCAGCGTGTGCGTGAAGCTTATCCAGATGTACCGGTGCTCTTAGGTGGTATCGAAGCATCACTAAGACGTATTGCACACTATGATTACTGGTCAGACAAAGTACGTCGTTCAGTATTGATGGACTCTAAAGCCGATCTTTTGATGTACGGTAATGGTGAGCGTTCCATCACTGAAATCATGCATCGTCTGGCGCGTGGCGAAAAAATCCAAGACATTACCGATGTTCGTGGTACAGCGTTTATTGTCAATAAACACAACCGCCCATCGAAAGCCAAATTTTTTGAAATCGCATCGAATGATGTCGATACGATTGGTCGTGTCGATCCAATTATTAACCCTTACGTCATGACTGAAGATATTGAAGGTTGTGAGATTGAACAAGGGAAGGACTCGAGCCAGTACCAGGGTTTCCAAAAAGAACATGTCGCTAATCCAATTGTCCGTGAAGGCGACAATTTGGATGGAAATACGCAAATCGTGCAGTTACAACCGGCGTCGAAAGCGATTAAACATAAATTACCACCGCGTGAATTGGCTGTGATTCGTTTGCCTGCTTTTGAAGAAGTGGTGAATGATCCGGTGCTTTATGCACATGCTAACCGTATTTTACATCTGGAAACCAATCCAGGGAATGCGCGTGCATTAGTACAAAAGCATGGTGAACGTGACGTATGGTTAAATCCACCGCCAATTCCGTTGACTACGGAAGAAATGGACTACGTGTTTGACCTGCCTTATGCACGTCTACCACATCCATCATACGGTAATGCACGTTTCCCAGCCTTTGACATGATCAAGTTCTCTGTGAACATCATGCGTGGCTGTTTCGGTGGTTGTACCTTCTGTTCGATTACAGAACATGAAGGTCGTATTATTCAGAACCGTTCGGAAGAATCGATTCTGCGTGAAGTGGAAAAAATTCGTGATACTGCACCAGGCTTTACTGGCATCATTTCGGACTTAGGTGGACCAACCGCCAACATGTACCGTTTGGCCTGTAAAGATCCTGAGATTGAAAAGAACTGTCGTAAGCCTTCGTGTGTGTTCCCGGGAGTATGTCAAAACTTACATACCGACCATGCGCCACTGACGCAGTTATACCGTAAAGCACGTGCATTACCAGGTATTAAAAAGATTCTGATCGGTTCAGGTCTGCGTTATGATCTTGCGGTCTTAAACCCAGAATATGTCAAAGAATTGGTCACTCACCACGTAGGTGGTTACTTAAAAATTGCGCCGGAACATACCGAAAAAGGTCCGCTCAATAAAATGATGAAGCCGGGCATTGGGACTTATGACCGTTTCAAGCAAATGTTTGATCGTTATAGTAAGGAAGCAGGCAAGGAACAGTACTTGATTCCTTACTTCATTGCGGCGCATCCGGGCACCACGGATTACGACATGATGAACCTGGCGATCTGGCTGAAGAAGAATGGTTTCCGTGCCGATCAGGTACAAACCTTCTATCCATCACCAATGGCGACTGCAACCACCATGTACTACACTGGTAAAAACCCACTGGCGAAAGTGGCGCGTTACACTGAAAATGTCGACATTGTGAAAGGTGAAAAGCGTCGTCGTCTGCACAAAGCTTTCTTGCGTTACCATGATCCAAATAACTGGCCTTTACTGCGTGATGCCTTGCGCGAAATGGGCCGTCAGGACCTGATTGGTAATTCGAAACAGCATCTGATTCCGACCTATCAACCTGCAGGTGTGGATGGTCAGTATCAGTCAGCACGTAAGAAGAACTCGACTGTTGCAGGCGATTCACAGAAACGTACCGGTCAGGCAGGCAATCGTGGACAAGGTCAAAGCCAAGGACAGAACAATCGTCCGAAAAAAGGCCAAATTTTGACCCAGCACACAGGTTTACCACCACGTGAAACCGGTGATGCGAAAAAGCCTTTTGGCGGTTCTAAAGCTAAAGGCAAAGCCAAACCTAAAAGTCGTGCCTAAATCACTTAAAAAAGACACTTCGGTGTCTTTTTTATTTTTCTACTGATTTTTTATTAAAAGAATTCAAATCTCAATTAAACAATAATTAAATTAAGATATTCATTAGAAAAAACTGTTTAAAAATTACACTTTATCGGAATTGTAAGACAAAAAGAGGAAAATGCTCTTGCTTAAATTTGAGTGGCTGATTTAGAGTGAGAGTGAGTAAGGAACACATTACATTTCCAGTACACGGAATTTTTTAATCTCCCGAAATGTAATGCCCTTATATAAGTTTTGATACCGGATGTTGCAGTATCTAAGCAAATTGGTTGTACCGTGATTTTCGGATGAAAATCGATCTATACTGACAACAATAAAACAAAAACGATTATAAGAATGCAGAAAGGACTAACGCATGGCCACCTATATCATAATTGGCAGTTTTCTGCTCTTGTGCACCATCCTGATGGCATATAAGAGAGTACGGAACAGCGGCAAACAGCAAGATAGTGTGTTGAAGCAGCGCGCCATTTTTAACCTGAATCAACAGTTGACTTACACCCGTCTAAAGGAAATTCTGCCAGAGAACATCATTCTGGCCCATGTCTCCTATGATGCGCTGTTGACCACCAAATTTTTTCGTACCCGTAACAAATATCGCAATCTGGTCGCGGACTTTGTGGTTTTAGATCAGGATCATCTGGTTGTTGCCATCGTGGCCGTGGACGATCCGATGATTTTGAAACGCCCACAACAATCCCAGTATCAGGATGCCTTGCTGACTATGGCAGGCTATCGGGTAATCCGTTATGAAGATATTCCGGAATATCATCACCTGCGTCGTGACTTCCTGAACGAACAGGGTGAGGAGGACAGTCTAGTCAATCTGAATAACCTGACTGCACTAAAGAAGTTTCCACTTTACTCCGCTCTGGGTCGGCCTAAAGTAAAGACAGTGAGTTAATACAGCTGGCACAAATAAAAAAAGCATGCAGATCGCATGCTTTTTTTATTGGAAGACCAGTTCTATCGGCATTATTCCGGTTTTACTGCGACGACGGTCAGTTCGACCAATACCCGTGGATCATACAACTTGGCTTCTACACAGGTCCGCGGCAGGGCCTGAATATCAGCTACCCATGTGTCCCACACTTCATTAAAAGCTGCATAGTCACGCTCAATATCTTTGAGATAAATAGTGACTGACATGATGTGGCTCTTATCTGTTCCCGCATCTGTGAGGAACTGATCAATAATGTCCAAAGTTTGCTGTGTCTGACCTTTAATATCCAGATCAAAATCACTGGCCAGTTGACCTGCCAAATGAACGAGATTGCCTGAAATCGCGATTTCAGAGAAGCGTTGAGACACATGCAAACGTTGAACAGTCATGAGTTTAATCCTGGGTTTTTGGCATCAGGGCAGCAACTAATGCAGTCAGTAGACAGCCCACAGCAAGATAGATAGCTACATAATGCCATGAACCATCACCCCAAATCACTAAGGAAGCCGCAATCATTGGGGTAAAACCACCACCAATAATACTCGCCACCTGATAACCCACACCGGCGCCACTATAACGATACTCGGTACCAAACAGTGAGGTAAAGATGGGTTGATGCACACTGACTACCATGTCATGCGCGATATTGGCCAGTAGAATTGAGCCAACAATAATCATCCAGGTATTTTGAGCATCCAGCGCCATAAAGAACGGGAAAGCCGACAAGGCACCGATTAAACCGCCCCAAACACACATGGTTTTATGGTTAATTTTGTCTGAGATCCAGGCAAAGAACGGAATACTGATACAACTAATCGCACCGACCATCAGGGTGATATTCAGGAAGAATTGCTTGTCCATGCCCAGATTATTGGTGGAATAATTCAGTGCAAAATTGGTCACCAGATACATGGTGAGCAGCTCGGTCATACGCAGGGCAATAATGTACAGGAATGCTTTAGGATGCTTGCTGATCGCCTGAAAAATTGGCAGTTTGGTTGGATGTTGCTTGGCTTTAACCACTTTTTCGACAAATTCTTGTGACTCCTCCTGATCACGCCGAATCCACATGGCAATGCCGATCAGCACAATACTGGCAATAAATGGAATACGCCATGCCCAGTCCGAAAATACCTCTTCGCCTAGAGTCGCAATGATCAGTGATACAGCACCCGTAGCGAGAACTAAACCGACGCCATAGCCGACTTGAACGCCACTACTGTAAAAGGCTTTTTTGCCTTTCGGCGCATTTTCCACCGCCATCAGGGCAGCACCACCCCATTCGCCACCGACGGCAAAACCTTGAATGGCACGTAAGGTCACCAGCAGTACAGGCGCCCACCAGCCAATGGCTTCGAAATTCGGCAACAGGCCAATCCCGACAGTAGAAATCCCCATGAGGATGACAGTGAGTACCAGCATTTTTTTACGGCCGAGTTTGTCACCGAAGTGACCAAACACTACACCACCGAGTGGACGAAACAGAAAGCCGACACCGAAGGTTGCCAAGGCGGCTAATGTGCCCATATTGTTGCCAATACTGGTAAAAAATTGATCTTTAAAAATCAGGGCTGCGACAATGCCGTAAAGAAGAAAATCGTACCAGTCGACAACAGCGCCAATAAAACTGGAAAGCGCTGCTTTTCGCGCGCGTTGTTCTTGAAAAGAAATTGAATTTGCAGAAGACATGCAGGATAGGATTCCATGGGGACAACAGAGTTGCCCTGTAATATTCGGATTTGATCGTCACGCCAATCACAGGACAGCATGCTGAAAGTAAAGGTGATTTTCAGCATCTCAGCATATACATGGATAATGCATTGCGCGGATAGATTACTCTAAAAACATACAATGGTAAAAATAAAGTTGTTGGCTTTTTAAACTAATGACTACTTCTTGCTCAGTTTACTTTAAAGCAGGGACAGTTGTGCTTCTTGCTGGCGAGGTGACAGCTGATACACCCCGACACCAATCAGGCGAAATTGCAGGGCTGGATCCAGATGCATATCCTGCAGCAAGAACTGTAACGCCTGATGTAGCTCTAGCGGATTTTTAAGCACGGAACGGAAGCTGCGGCTATGTTGAATGATCTGGAAATTTTTTAGCCTGAGTTTCACGGTAATGCCACGTGCAGTCAGCTGTTTCTTTTCCAGACTGTTCCAGACCTGCTGAATCAGTTGATCCCAGTAAGGACTGCACTGGCTAAGTAGCAGGTCATCACCAAAGGTGGTTTCTTTGGAAATCTGCTGGCGTTCACGTTCGGTTTCGACCGGACGTTCATCGATGCCTTGTGCATAGAGATACAGCCGCTTGCCATATTTGCCAAAATGCTGAATCAGGACAGCTTCATCCATCTGTTGCAAATCACCCAGAGTTTCCAGATTGAGACTTTTCAATTTTTCCTGTGTAACCTTGCCGACCCCGGGGATTTTCTTAAGCGGTAAATCTTGGATAAAGGTCTTTACCTGTGAAGGCTTGATCACACAAATACCATTCGGTTTATGCCAGTCTGAAGCAACTTTGGCCAGGAATTTATTTGGTGCAACACCTGCAGAAGCGGTGAGTCTAGTCAGCTGGAAAATGTCTTCACGGATACGTATCGCGACTTCTGTCGCACTGGGGATTTGCAGCAGATTATCAGTCACATCCAGATAGGCTTCATCCAGTGACAGCGGCTCAATGACAGGTGTATATTTTTGAAAAATCTGATGGATCTGTGAGGAAACCTCACGGTATTTCTGAAAATCTGGTTCAATCACAATCAGCTGTGGACAACGTTTGCGTGCCTGACTCATTGGCATGGCAGAATGCACACCAAATTCCCGAGCTGGATACGAGGCAGCCGCAACCACAGCCCGTGGATGATGCGACGCGATCACCACAGGCAAATGTTTTAGTTCCGGACGTTCACGCAGTTCTACCGAGGCATAGAAGGCGTCCATATCGATATGGATAATTTTACGCATATGCCATCTTAAAAGGCTTTAAGGCACTTGGGAAGATGCTGATTTCAAAAGATTATAGGGTTGACTATTACTCAGTAACACAACCTGAATCTGTTGCGCTTCAGCCGCTTTGATCAGAATTCGTATACTCTCGGGAGCATTATCGGCAAAGCGTGGCAAAAATTGTAAGGGTTGATCTAGCGGCTGAAAGAAATCATCCCAGTGAATTGGAATGACAATCTTGGGTTTTACCGTTGCCAGTGTTTGTTGCAGATAAGATTTCTGATAATCCTCAGGCTGTCGCGATAGCTGGGCTATGCCTAAAAATAAAATATCGGCCTGAACATTCTTGAACTGTCCCGGAATAAACCCTGTGCTCGCTTTAACAAGAATTCGTTGTCTGTCATGTTCAATCAGATAGTCAAAACTGCCGCCTTCTTTAAATTCGGAAAACTTGGCAGGCAGTTTCAGTGGTGCTGTAATTTCTTCACCGAGATCATCATTTACGGGTGTTGGAGGCGTATGTGCGGAAGCAAGTGGAGTGACTTTAAACTGTCCCGATCGGAGCGATTACGCTGATACAGCACGCCGTAGCTGGGAGGCTTTTACCTCTGGATGACTGCGTGCAATATTCAGGGTGCTATTCGATCCGATGATCTGGGGTTGAGGTAACAGGGCAGCCAGTTCAGGAATATCCAGAGCATGATCATAATGGCTATGGGTCACTAAAATCGCCTGTGTCCGATCCAGCTGTTCCTCCTGAATAATCTTCTGAAGTAACCTAGAATCGCTGGAAACCTTAGAACTGAGAACATGCCAAAGACTGGGACGGCTAAAGAAGCCATCAATTAAAATCTGTTCCTGACCATTATCAAACAGCAAGGTTGACACCCCAAAGAAGCGGACATTTAAGCCTTCTGCGGATGTATTGGATTTGGCTTGCCACGCGTCAAAGTCACGCAGCTGACCTGAAGGTTGGCGTAAATAAGCGCCCATTCCCCCCAGTATGACTACCACTATCAGAATGGTAGTCACGATAATTTTTCCAAGCTTCACAGCTATTTATCCTTTTATTTTTGATTACATTGCAATTGTAGAATTATTTTGCCGATTTTTGTGCAGGTGCAGTCTTAATACCATTCTGTTTTAAAAAATTCAGCCAGTCCTTTTCCGAACCATAAAACACATTCAGGTCTACAGTCGTTGCAATACCTTTGATCTGACCCTGACTGGTATGCTGCCAGAAATGCCATTTCGGATTATCTTTGAGCTCAGGCAGACCCTTGTATTCACGTATCCAGAGCGGTACGTCAGTAAATTGTCCTACCAGCACAATATTGTAGAAAGCTTTCGAGGTATAGAACATCGGCTGCTTGCCGTAGTGCTGTTTGAGCAGGTCATGCATGACCTGGATTTCTTTGAGTAACTGTTCCTTGGAATAGGTATTGATGCAGTTACTGTCATATTCAAGATCGATTACTGGAGGTAAGGCATCCGCTTTATTCGGTACGCTTTCGATAAAGTTTTGCGCTTGAATCTTACCCTCCCGACAGAGGCGATAAAAATGATAGGCACCGACCAGCAAACCCTGTTCGCGAGCCTTAAGCCAGTTTTCCTGAAATTTGCTGTCCTTAAAGTCGCCGCCTTCGCTCGATTTCAGATAGACAAAGCGGTATTTATCTTTGGGGATCTGCTGCCAGTTAATCTCTTTTTGATGATGCGAAACATCAAAACCATGAATGTCATATTCGGAAGCGTTGGCAGGTAGCGGTTTCAGCAATAGCCACCAGATTGCACCGACCACAGCAAGCAGCAGAATGACACTCATGATTGTTGCCCAAAGAGGTAGATAATGCTTGTCTGGCTTTTTCATCACGTTCTTCAAAATCTGACTCTATCTAGCTTATACCGATTTATCTTGTATCGGGATGATGATCATACTGGCGTATCCTTGGGAATATGCCAGAAAATATAGGCAGCAATGATATTCAAACAGCCCAGACAGATCAGGGCGAGATGGAATGCATTATCCAGCTGCTCAGCGCCAAAGTAGGCACTAAACATATTCACCAGCGTACCTGCCAGTGCGACCCCAATACTCATCGATAGCATCATGATCATGGACAGAAAACTGTTGCCACTGCTGGCATCCTGCTGACTTAAGTCTTTTAGGGTTAAAGTATTCATCGAAACAAACTGCAGTGAGTTCAGGATACCAAAAATAAAGAAATGAATCGCACGTAGCCAGATCGGTGTATCCGCCGTAGTCAGGGCAAAGCTGGCAATACATAGCCCCACCAGCAAAGTATTTACCAGTAAAACCTGGCGATAGCCAAAGTGCTGAATGATCTTGCGAATAATGGGTTTGGAAGCCAACGAGCCTAATACAGTTGGAATCATCAGCAAACCGGTAATAAAGGGTTCAAAACCAAACGCGACCTGCAACATTAGTGGTAACAGGAAAGGAATGGAGTTACCACCAAGACGGGCAAAGAAATTGCCCAGAATCCCAATAGAATAAATCCGGTTTTTAAATAGCTTGCTGCGGAACAGGGCATTGCTATGGGTATGTGAATGATAGGCATAGATCAGCGAAAACAGGAACCCAGCTGCAACTAAGCTGAGACTCCACCACAATGGATATTGCGGATTGGCGAAGTTCTCAATACCCAGACACAGCCCGACCATCGCCACCACCAGCATAACAAAACCAGCATAGTCAAATTTCGCCACATCCGGTTCAGTAACATTCGGCATGGCTTTGAAGGTAATCAGGGTGCCAAGCAGGCCAATCGGCAGGTTAATCAGAAATACCCATTGCCAGGACAGGTATTCGACCATCCAGCCACCTAGCGTCGGACCAATCAGGGGACCAATCAGGCCGGCCAGACTCATCAGGCTCATTGCAGCCAGAAACTGGGTGCGTGGAATGATCTTCAACATTGCCAGACGTCCGACTGGTAACAGCAAAGCACCACCAATACCTTGCAAAACCCGATAGAGCAGGAGTTCATTCAGGCTGTTTGAGACAGCACAGCCTATTGATGCAAGCGTAAAAATAATGATGGCACTAAAATAGGTATTACGTACACCAAAACGATCTGCCAGCCAGCCACTCAAGGGGATACAGACTGCAACCGAAAGCACATAAGCCACCACCACACTATGCATCCGCAACGGATCTTCCTGCAGGCTAAGAGCAATCGCAGGCAGGGCAGTATTGATAATCGTGGTGTCCAGACCTTGCATGAAAAAGCCGATCGATACCAATAAGACTAGTAGTCTAAATTCGGGTTGCAGCGCTTGATGGGTGGGCGTGGCATTCATGTGATATTTAGAAAGTCATGTAATTTTGAATGTGGGCTCAGTTTAAATCAATTCACCCCATCCGTTGTACTAAATCAGTGTCTTATTCTGGTACTCATGACATGAAATATAACCATGAAAACTGATTGATATCAGTTGGATAAGCAGGATTTTGCAGAAATAGCAACTGCTTGCTGAAAGGTAATAAATGTATTGAAACTGGCTAGTGTTACAAGAATATATGACGTTTCTGTCATGAAACTGCAATAAAAACGTCATAATCTTGGCCACATCTTACAGTAATGCTGATCTCCCTCAGCAGGTATGTTTTATGTCTATCGAAATCTTGATGGTTGTCGGCTTCTGTCTAGCAGCCTACTCCATTGTCGGCAATGATGTGCCTCAGACATTGGGAACCTTTATCTCATCAAATTCACATCGACCTTGGTGGCTGCTGTGGATTTATATCAGCGTCATCCTTGTGGTGGTTTTGGTCTATGGCTGGTATGCATCAGGGGTAGGAGATGCCTCTTATGGCCGTCTCGAAACGATTCCATTCCCTGAGGGTGGGATTACTTGGCTGTATATTGTACCGCCAATTCTACTCTTGTTATTAACCAGATATGGTATTCCAGTCAGTACTACATTCTTGGTGCTCACCATTTTCTCTCCAGCGAGCTTAGGTTTGATGATGGTGAAATCGATGATGGGTTATGCTGTAGCCTTCATCTCAGCTTTGGTGATTTACCGTTTTGTTGCCAACAAAATGACGGTTTATTTTAACCAAACCAAAGACCAAGAGCATTCGACCAAATGGATGATCTTACAATGGTTATCAACCGGTTTCTTATGGAGCCAATGGTTGATCCAAGACTTAGCCAATATCTTTGTGTATGTGCCACGTCAGGTTCCATTTGAATTCCTGATGTTTGCGATTGCGGTATTCGTGATCTTGCTAGGTGTGATTCTTTACCAACGTGGTGGTGCAATCCAGAAGATTGTCGATACCAAAACCGATGTAACTGATGTTCGTGCAGCAACCATTGTTGACTTTATCTATGCCATTATCTTGTTGATCTTCAAAGAGTGGAGCAACATCCCAATGAGTACCACATGGGTGTTCTTGGGTCTATTGGCCGGTCGTGAGTTTGCCATCTCGATGATCGTCAATGGTGTGAGCAAACACCGTACTTCACGGAACGTCAGCAAAGATGCAATGAAGTTGATGTTTGGTTTGGCCATGTCTGTAATTTTGGCGACAACACTACCTTGGTTCTATAACCTGGTGACTAACTTGGCTTCTTAAGAGTTAAAAAATAAAAAAGCGAGCTTCGGCTCGCTTTTTTATTTTTAGATCAGCATTTAAATTGCAAACTGTTTTGGACTATCCAGATTTTTCAGGGCATTAAAGATATGTGCAGAATGTTCGCAGACAATTAGTTTGGCACGATGCTGGGGTGGCAGGAAGCCTTCATTCACGGCATGATCCAGCTGGGCAATGAGTGGATCATAAAAGTTATTCACGTTGTATAGCATCATTGGTTTCTGGTGCTGGTTCAACTGTCCCCAAGTCGCAATTTCCAGAATTTCCTCAAAGGTACCTAGTCCACCTGGCAGAGCAACGAAGGCACAGGCACGTTCTGCCATTAACGCTTTACGTTCATGCATGGACCGTACAATATGCAGTTCAGTCAGCTTGCTATGCGCGATTTCATAATCCAGCATAAACTCGGGAATCACACCTACAGCTTCACCGCCATGTTCAATCATGGCATCAGCGACCTGACCCATCAGGCCGATGCTGGCACCGCCGTAGACCAGACCAAAGCCTTGCTGGGCCAGACTCTGTACAAGCTGAATAGCTTTTTCCTGATAAATAGGATTATTGCCAGCACGTGAACCACAATATAGGGCAACGAGCGGGCGGGTAGTACGGGGAGATTTGTTTTTATGTTCAGTCATTTTAATTACGCTAGTCATGTCTCTCTTTCACCTTATCATTTTTTAATTTTGTTACTACAACATATATTAAAAATATGACAATTCTATGCATCATTCTTGCCAATCTTGAAGTCAAGAGTCGGGAAGCTTAAACCAAAGCATGAAAACTGGTGAATTTCATTTTGAACTTGTTATACTGAAAATCTGTCTTACTACAATAGAAATCACATGGGTAGTCGAAGTTGGCGCTTTAACCAGATAAAACGTCACCATATCAAGTGTTTAAATAAAATTGGACATAGTTCCGCGCTACGCAGCAGCATTGCATGTCTTTCCACTGACCTACAGGAGAGAATGCAATGATTTTCGAATGGATGTCAGATCCTTCTGCCTGGATTGGCCTGCTGACTCTGATTGTGCTGGAAATTGTTCTGGGTATTGATAACCTGGTCTTTATTGCAATTCTTGCTGAAAAACTACCGCCAGAACAACGTAATACCGCCCGAATTGTAGGTTTGACCCTGGCCTTGGTCATGCGTCTGATCCTGCTGGCTTCTATTGCCTGGGTGGTCACGCTGACTGAACCGTTCTTCTATATTTTTGATCATCCATTTTCCGGGCGTGACCTGATTCTGCTGTTTGGTGGGGTATTCCTGTTATTTAAAGGTACCATGGAATTACATGAGCGCCTTGAAGCCAAGCCAGTGGTCAAAGAAGAAAATCCGGTGCATGCCGTGTTCTGGATGGTAATCGTTCAAATCGTGGTGCTGGATGCCGTGTTCTCACTCGACAGTGTGATTACTGCTGTGGGTATGGTCAAAGACCTGTCTGTAATGATGATTGCAGTGATTATTGCTGTCGGTATCATGCTATGGGCTTCCAAGGCCTTGATGGATTTTGTGAATCGTCATCCTACTGTGGTCATCCTTTGTCTCGGCTTCCTGATGATGATCGGTTTCTCGTTGGTGGTTGAAGGTTTCGGCTTCCATATTCCAAAAGGCTACCTGTACGCAGCGATTGGTTTTTCGGTCATTGTCGAATTTATTAACCAGACCATGAAACGCAATCAGGAAAAAATGGTGACAACTACAGATCTGCGTTATCGCACTGCTTCAGCCGTGATGCGTATGCTCGGTGGTAAACCTGCTCAGGACAATACTGCTTCTGAGCCGGTAGATGTACTGGCAACGCGTGCCTTTGCTGACGAAGTGTTTAATGATGATGAAAATGGCGTTTATCACAGTGTGATGGTGCAGGGCGTACTCGGCCTGTCTGAACGTCCGGTGAAGTCGGTGATGACCCCGCGTCCTGAACTGGAATGGATTGATCTGGATGAAGATGAAGCTGTCATTAAGGCTCATCTGTTACAGATGAGTCATTCACGTCTGATCGTGGCACGTGGTGAGCTGGACAATATTGCTGGTGTAGTACTGACCCATAAAGTGCTAAACGAATATATCGAAACGGGTGTACTTGATTTCGAAAAACATCTACGTGAACCGGTAATTGTGCATGAAAATGCTCAGGTACTGATGGTGATGGACCAGTTGCGTCAGGCGCCGCTACAAATGGCGATTGTGCTGAACGAGTATGGTTCGATCGAAGGGATTGCAACACCGATTGATGTGCTTGAAGCCATTGCCGGTGAATTCCCGGATGAAGATGAAATGGAAACTGCAGCTGAAAGTCTGCATGACGGTAGTCTGTTGCTGGAAGGTTCAACCGATATTCGTCATGTATCCTTGCTGATTGGCCGTGATCTGGTGGATGAATCAGAAGAATATTCGACGCTGTCGGGCTATATTTTATTCCACCTTGGCCGTCTGCCTGAAAATGGTGAGAAGTTCGAAGCCGATGGTCATATCTTTGAAGTCGTGACAATGGATGGTCATAAGATCGAAAAAGTCCATATTATTCCGCAAGAACAAAACAAGAATTGAGTTCTGCCTCAGGTATGCGCTGAATTTTGCTAAAATAGCCCGCATCGTCGGGCTATTTTTTTGGAATTCATTTTTGGAACTTATCCTCTCAGAAGTATGTCCATGTGGACTGGGCATTTATGAAAGCTGTTGTCAGCCACTGCATCAAGGCAAGCGAACTGCACAGACAGCCGAACAGTTGATGCGTTCACGTTATAGTGCCTTTGCCAAACAGGAAATTAACTATATCCAGCAGACGACTGCATTGGGACAGCAAAGGTTTTTAGATATGCCTGCAATTGCCGAGTGGAGCAGGACCAATCAATGGCTGAAACTAGAAATCGTGCAAGCCAATGAAAAACTGGATAAATGTCATGCACTGGTCGAGTTCAAGGCACATTTTCATGATGGTACACAGGCACAAATTCATCATGAAGCGTCCCATTTCGTCAAAGTAGAAGGCTGCTGGTATTTTCTCGATCCGACCACAGATCAACAATTTACAATGAAGCAAGGCTGTATTTGCGGTTCAGGGAAAAAATTTAAGCTATGTTGTGCGCAATTTTTGTAACTTTCACATACATTTGCCTTAGAATAGCCGCCATCTCAAAGCCTCAGGTGGAAGCAGGGCGATGTTGTTGACCGTAATCTATATTATTGCCATTACCGCAGAAGCGATGACCGGTGCTTTATCCGCTGGACGGCGCAGCATGGACTGGTTTGGGGTCGTGATCATTGCCTGTGTCACGGCACTGGGAGGTGGCTCGGTTCGCGATGTGCTGCTTGGTCACTATCCACTAACCTGGGTCAAGCATCCTGAATATCTGGTGCTGACCTGCTGTGCGGCTTTTGTCACCATTCTGATCGCCAAATGGATGCGTCATTTACGTAACATCTTCCTGGTACTGGATGCCTTGGGGCTCATCGGTTTTACCATCATCGGTTGCCAGATCGCATTAGAAATGGGACATGGCTTTGTGGTCAGCGCCGTAGCTGGTGTCCTGACGGGTGTCTCCGGCGGTATTCTGCGTGACATTCTGTGTAATGATGTGCCGCTGGTGTTCCGTCGTGAACTGTATGCCAGTATTTCCTTCGTTGCGGTAATCTTCTACTGGCTTTGTAGCCACGCAGGTCTGTCGCTTGAGCTAACCATCATTTCTACCTTGATCTTCGGTTTTACCCTGCGCCTGATCGCCATTTACTTTGGCCTGGAAATGCCGAAATTTATCTATAAAGATGATGATGAACAATCCGCATCATCTAAGGATGAATCATAAAACACGATTTTCAGATGAGCGAGGCAAAATAGCCTCGTTTCTGCATTCAATCGTAGTATAAAAATAGGATGAATGCTTCTGCTTTCCGTGCAGTTTCTCCCGAATCACATATCAGAGATTTACTTATGGACCTAGTTTCCCGGATTCAGCGCTTACCTGTAGGCAGATTTCACTATATGTTGCTGGTCGTGATTGGTTTAGGCTGGATGTTCGATGCCATGGACACCGGACTGATTTCCTTCATTCTGGCTAAAATGGCAGAAGACTGGCAGATGACCCCTGACCAGAAAAGCTGGGTAGTTTCAATCGGTTTTATCGGGATGGCAATTGGGGCAATCTGTTCTGGCGGCCTGGCAGACCGTTATGGCCGCAAAACCATATTCGCTTTAACGCTGGTGATCTATAGCCTGGCAACCGCGGCTTGTGCCTTTGCACCGAACCTGACCTGGTTACTGGTCTTCCGCTTTATTGTCGGCCTGGGGTTGGGTGGCCAGTTACCGGTTGCGGTAACGCTGGTCAGTGAATATATTCCGGCACAGGTACGTGGCCGTTTTATTGTTTTACTGGAAAGTTTCTGGGGATTGGGCTGGCTCTGTGCAGCCTTGATTTCTTATTTTGTGATTCCGAAATTTGACTGGCATACCGCCTTTTTAATCGGTGGTATTCCTGCACTGTATGCAATTGTGATTTGGAAGTTCGTTCCGGAATCGATTCCCTTCCTGATCAACCGTGGCCGTATCGATGAAGCGCATGCCTTGGTGAAAAAGATTGAAGCCAAATGTGGGGTAGAGGTACTGGAAATCTTCCAGGTTCAACCTGTGGCCGAAAAACAGACGATTTCTTTTGCTCAGCTCTGGTCAGGTATATTTGCCCGCCGTACCTTAATGCTGTGGTTGATCTGGTTCGGCATTATCTTCTCTTACTATGGTATTTTTACCTGGTTGCCAAGTCTGTTAGTGAAGGAAGGCTATACCATCGTACAGTCTTTTGAATATGTACTGATCATGATTCTGGCGCAGTTGCCAGGCTATCTGGTTGCAGCATGGCTGGTAGAAAAACTTGGACGTAAGGCAACATTGGCTGGCTTTATTGGCATGTGTGCCGTATCTGCCTATTTCTTTGGTCAGTCCGGCAGTGTCACCGAAATCGTGATCTGGGGCTGTCTGATGTCCTTCTTTAATCTCGGTGCTTGGGGTGTACTCTATACCTATACGCCAGAACAGTACCCCACCAATATTCGTGCCTTTGGTTCGGGCTGGGCAGGGGCAATCGGCCGGATTGGTGGTATTGTTGCGCCATTCGCAGTGACCCATCTGATGGTTATGCCGAGCGGCTTCAGCTATGTCTTTACCATGTTTACCGTGGTTCTGATTGCTGTAGCTGTAGTGATCTTGGTACTGGGTGAAGAAACCAAAGGTCGGACTTTAGAATCCTTGAGTCAATAAAGGTGGTGATTTTTTAGTTGCTTAGGGCGTTTAAAGTGGATATTTTTACGACATAAGACACGATTTGTCGCACTGTGTACTGTACTGCCCTTGTGCTGTCAGGCAGTGCGACTTAGCATAAGAAACATTGATACAAAAACGAAATTTTTAGGATTATAGGTTGTTATGACAAGCCTTGCGCATCATGCGACAGAAAACCGTTCCGTAGCAGAATTTACCGAACAGGCTTACCTCAACTACGCCATGTACGTCATCATGGACCGTGCACTGCCACACATCAGTGACGGTTTGAAACCGGTACAGCGCCGTATTGTTTATGCTATGAGTGAGTTGGGGCTCAAGTGGACCAGCAAACCGAAGAAATCTGCACGTACTGTGGGTGATGTACTGGGCAAATACCATCCACATGGCGACTCAGCTTGCTATGAAGCGATGGTGCTGATGGCACAGCCGTTCAGTTACCGTTATCCGTTTATTGAGGGGCAGGGCAACTGGGGTTCACCAGATGATCCAAAGTCTTTCGCGGCGATGCGATATACCGAAGCCAAACTGTCACAATATAGTGAATTATTGCTTTCCGAGTTGGGTCAAGGCACCTGTGACTGGCAGGACAACTTCGACGGTTCGATGAAAGAGCCAGTCAATCTACCGGCACGCGTACCGAACATCTTGTTGAATGGTACCACGGGTATTGCTGTGGGTATGGCAACCGATATTCCACCGCATAATCTGCGTGAAGTGGTTAAAGGTACAATTGCACTGATTCGCAATCCGAACCTGACCGATGTCAAAGTAGCTGAATATATTCCGGGACCGGACTTACCAACCAAAGCAGAAATTATTACTCCACCGACTGAATTGCTGAAAATGCAAACGACAGGTCGTGGTAGTTACCGTATGCGTGCCGTATATACGGTTGAAAAAAACGAGATCGTGATTACTGAATTGCCCTATCAGGTGTCTGGTTCCAAAATCATTACCCAGATTGCAGACCAGATGCAGGCGAAGAAACTGCCTTTAGTCACAGATGTGCGTGATGAATCCGATCATGAAAATCCGACCCGTCTGGTCATTGTGTTGCGTTCAAATCGTATCGATGCTGAATCGGTAATGAGTCATCTGTTCGCAACCACCGATCTTGAATCCAGCTATCGCGTCAATATGAATATGATTGGTGCGGATGGTCGCCCGCAGGTGAAATCGATCCGTCGTATTTTGCTGGAATGGATTGAAATCCGTAAGACCACTGTGACCCGTCGTCTGCAATTCCATCTGAATAAAATCGAGAAACGCTTACATATTTTGGGTGGCTTGATCATTGCCTACCTGAATATTGATGAAGTGATTCAGATCATCCGTGAAGAAGATCAGCCTAAACCGGTGCTGATGCAACGATTCGGTATTGATGAAATTCAGGCAGAAGCCATTTTAGAACTCAAGTTGCGTCATTTGGCCAAGCTTGAAGAAATGGAAATGCGCCGTGAGCAGGAAGAGTTAGAAGCCAAGGCAGCTGAAATCCGTGAGCAACTGGCCAATCCAGAATCTTTAAAGAATTTGATCATCAATGAACTTAAAGATGATGCCAAGAAATTTGGTGATGATCGCCGTTCTCCAATCGTAGAGCGTGCCGAAGCTGCGGCAATTGATGAAACTGAAATGCTGCCTGCTGATCCTGTGACCGTGGTCTTATCTGAAGCTGGCTGGATCCGCTGTGCCAAAGGCCATGAAGTGGATGCCGAAAACCTGAACTTCCGTGCAGGGGATCAGTACTTGAGTCATGCCCAAGGCAAATCTAATCAGCGTGTTTATGTACTGGATGATACGGGGCGCAGTTATGCCTTGGCCATCAACAGTCTGCCGTCTGCGCGAGGATTAGGTGAACCACTGAGTTCAAAACTTTCTCCTGCAAGTGGCGTCGGCTTTAAACAGGTTCTGGTTGCCGAAGATGAGGCAGAAATCCTGGCAATCAGCAGCAAAGGTTATGGTTTCAAGACTCAAGCCAAGCAGCTGGATACCAATGCCAAGGCGGGCAAGGCATTCCTGACTGTGCCGGAAGGTGCGCATGCAATGAATCTGCAGCCACTTGAAGACAAAACTCATCTGGCATTGCTCAGTTCTGCAGGTCGTCTATTAATTGTTGATTTGACTGAATTACCTGTGTTGAATAAAGGCAAAGGTAATAAATTGATACAACTTGAAGATAAAGATCAAATTTTATCCATGACAGTCTTGAGTTTAGATGAAATAATTCAAGTGCTTGCAGGACAACAGCAAATAAAATTAAAAGGGGATGATCTGCAAAAGTACATCGGCAAACGCGGTTCGAAAGGACAGCTTTTACCACGCGGATATCAAAAAGCAAATAAACTGTTGATTCAAAGATAAGACTAGCATCCATCAATCGAAATACGTTATATATGAACAACGATTCGACAAGATGGATGCATTATTGCGCATAAACAAGTTAAAAAATTAGCGCAATATTGAAAAAAACAGTTGAGATTCTAAGGATTATGATTGGAGAGAATGGCATTATGGAAAAGATTTGGTTCGCTGAATACGAGAAAACAGGGATTCCACACACTGTAGAACTGCCACCAGAAAACACTTCATTAGTTGATATTTTTGAGCGTAATTTCCAGAAGTTTGGCTCACGTGATGCCTTTATCTTTATGGATAAAGTAATGACGTTTAATGAGCTGGAAGAAGCTAGTCGTAAATTTGCAACATATTTACAGAGCTTGGGGCTTGCAAAAGGTACACGCGTGGCAGTGATGATGCCAAACGTGTTGCAATATCCGGTCGTGGCATTGGGCGTATTCCGTGCTGGTCTGGTATTGGTCAATGTAAATCCACTTTATACTTCACGTGAACTTGAGCATCAGTTAAATGACTCTGGTACAGAAGTACTGGTTATCATTGAAAACTTCGCTTCTGTATACCAGGCAATTATTGGCAAAACCCCAGTCAAGCACGTCGTTGTTGCTTCTGTAGGTGATATGCTGGGTGCACTGAAAGGTACGCTAGTTAATTTTGTGCTACGTTCTGTACGTAAACAGATTCCAGCATGGGATATTCCAGGTCACATCAAGTTCAATGCTGCGCTGAACAAAGTCAGCCCAACGAACTATAAACGTCCTGAACTGACTTTAAGTGATACTGCTGTACTGCAATATACTGGTGGTACGACAGGTGTTTCTAAAGGTGCTGAACTGACACATCGCAACCTGGTTGCAAACATGCTGCAATGTGATGGTATTTTCCAGAGCAAATTCGGTGCACAAGACGGCCAGCCAGATGACCGTATTTTCTGTGCTCTACCGTTGTACCATATCTTTGCATTCATGGTGTGTGCACTGTACGGTATGTATAAAGGTCAAGCCAACGTTCTGATTCCAAATCCGCGTGATCTGCCTGCGGTAATTAAAGAATTACGTAAATACCAGCCAACGTTCTTCCCGGCAGTGAATACTTTATTCAATGCATTGATCAATAATGAAGACTTCAAACAGCTGGATCACAGTCGTCTGAAAATGGCGATGGGTGGTGGTATGGCGGTGCTGCCTTCTACTGCAGAAGCATGGAAGAAAGTTACAGGCACTAACATCATCGAAGGTTATGGTTTATCAGAAACTTCTCCGGTTGCAACTGCAAACCCGCCTGCATCTGAAGAATTTAGCGGCACCATTGGTATTCCATTGCCGTTGACTGAAGTTGCAATTTTGGATGACGATGGCAATGAAGTACCATTGGGCGAGCAGGGCGAGATTTCGATCCGTGGTCCTCAGGTGATGAAGGGTTACTGGAACCGTCAGGATGAAACTGACAAAGTCATGATTAATGGTTACTTCCGTACCGGTGATATCGGTGTGATGAACGATCGTGGTTATGTGAAGATTGTAGACCGTAAAAAAGACATGATTCTGGTATCTGGTTTCAACGTTTATCCTTCAGAGATTGAAGAAATCGTTGCGAAACATCCAAAAGTGCTGGAAGTGGCTGCCATTGGTGTACCAGATGAGAAATCAGGTGAAGTACCTAAACTGTTCGTGGTGAAAAAAGATCCATCTTTAACAACTGAAGAAGTTCTGGCATTCGCAAAAGAAAATCTGACAGGTTACAAGCGTCCGCGTTATGTAGAATTCCTGGATGAATTGCCAAAATCTAACGTAGGTAAAATCCTGCGTAAAGATCTACGCAAAACAGCTTAAAAGCTGTGTAAAAAAGCGCCTTTGATAGGCGCTTTTTTTATGGAATCTTTTTAAAGTGGGGCAGATTTATTCTTTTCCATCCACCAGCGGTCGAAGTAGCGACGACCAACGCCTACAATCCCGACGAAGATAAACAGGCTAATGAAGTGACGGTTGAAGCCAGGGCGGTAGAACTCGCCATAGCTGAGCACATTATCAATCAGGCAATATACTAAAATAATCGTTAGCCAATGCCACAGGGTATAGCGCTTGATGCCCACTGCATAAAAGGCAATCCATAACATCACAAAGGTGAACAGAGCTGACCAGATATTCATATTGGCAGCGATGACACTGAGTAAAAATGCCACGATCGGCAATACAATTTTCAGGACGCGATCCACTTGCAGCTGATGTTGACGCTGGCGTTCCAGGACATCCAACATTTCTTTTTGATCGGGACTGACCATCGTGAATCCTTATGTGGTTGCTAAAACACCCTATTTAACAAAATTTATTCACGAAATGCCATGCTATGATACAGATAAAATTTTCATGAGAAAAATCAGATGCAGAGCATTAGTGGGATCATTTATCTCATTTTAGCGGCTTGTCTGCTACCTTATGTGTTTACCATGATTGCTAAAAAAGCTGGAGGCTTTAAGGCCAAAGATAACCAGAATCCGCGTGATTTTTTAGAACAGTCTACCGGTGTTGCAAAACGTGCTCATGCTGTTCAGCAGAACAGTTTTGAAAGCTTGCCGCTGTTTATTGCAGCTGTCCTGATGGCTGAATATCTGGTCATGCCGCAAAGTCTGATTATGACTTTTGGTATTGGTTATCTGATTTTCCGGGTGCTGTACGGTATTTGCTATCTGGCAAACTGGGCGACATTGCGTTCCATCATGTGGTTGCTTTCCATGTTATGTCCGATTGCGTTATTGCTACTGATCATCAAATTAATTTAGGTCAGTCCAGTCATCAAGCGCCTGATTGATTGTTCGATATTTTTAAACCGAAAAAAATCTGCAAAAACCGTTATAATTGTCGCGGTTTTTAAAAGATTTAACTTGTTAAAGAGTGATGCTATGAGCTACAGCAATATCCCAGCGGGTAAAGATGCACCAAATGACATCTATGTAATTATTGAAATTCCTGCAAACGCAGCACCAATCAAATACGAAATCGACAAAGATTCTGATGCGCTATTTGTAGACCGTTTCATGGGTACAGCAATGTTCTACCCAGCAAACTATGGTTATGTTCCAAACACTTTATCTCTAGATGGTGACCCTCTAGACGTATTGGTTGTGACACCACACCCAGTAGAGCCGGGTTCTGTTATTCGCTGCCGTCCTGTGGGCAAACTGAACATGGAAGATGACGGTGGTGTTGATGCGAAACTGGTTGCAGTTCCACACGACAAATTGACACCGATCTATAAAGATGTTCAGGAATATACTGATCTTCCTCCATTATTGATCAGCCAGATCGAACACTTCTTCCAGCACTACAAAGACTTGGAACCAGGTAAATGGGTTAAGTTAAGTGGTTGGGAAGGTGCAGATGTTGCGAAACAAGAAGTACTAGACTCAATTGCTGCTTATGCAGAAGCAAACAAATAATTGCTTTGCTTTTCCATTTAAGTCTTTAAACTTTTAAAGCTTAAATCAAAAAAACCTGCACAATGTGCAGGTTTTTTTGATTTAAAGCATCGTCAGGACATTAGAATAATTTCACCGGGATGTCTAACCAGATACGCCATTCATTTGTTGAGCTGATAGCATTACTTACATAGTTGCCAGAAGCATTATTGTAAGTATCACTTGCGCGCAAGTATGAGTGACGTAAGCGTAAGTTTGCATCTTTGAATGCACCAGATTGAACCGTATATTTCACTTGGTTAAAGAATTCATGTTCTTCAGCTTGGTCGATAATTTGTGCTGGATTATTTATTTCGGCTACATCAATATCCCAACCATAAACGAATGCTGTTGTCCAGTTTAGACCTGGAAGACCATGGTTTTTAAAATTATAGTTGTACTGTAAGCCAACAGATTTTTCATCGTTACCCTTAAAGTCGGATAAGTATGAGTTTGGTACATAAATGCTTTGTAGACCATCTGCGTTGTAAGCATAGTCGTAACCTATGTTGCCCGCATTATCTTGGTATGCAAGCATCAAATTGTGTGCATCTCTGTTATAGCTTGCAGATACACCCCAAATTGAGTTAGTCAATTCTTCAGTTGCACTGCGTGGATCAGTGGTTGCTGCTCCAACTTTCCATTTAGTATTGTAACCCATTGCCTCTAAAGTTACGGTCGCACCATTTGCTGTAGGAAAGCTGTAATTTACATTCCCATAGTGACGATCTAATTTATCTTTAACGTCTACCCCATAATAAGAGGCATTAACTTGGTCGTTAAACTTGTATTTCGCGCCCCAGAAAATAGCACTGTCCAAATTTTGTTGGTCTGAGCTGATATCATTAGACCATTGATTTTTAGTGAATTTACCACCGATTAACGTCAAGTCTTTAATTTCGTTACTTTCAATATAAAGACCAGTGTAGTACTCAGGGGTTAAACGAGCAGTATTACTTGCAATTACTGGAATTTCAGATACTTGCGTACCATATTTAGCCGTTGTGTTTGATACGCGTGCTTTGACATAAGCACCTCCACGTGCCCAATGATCATAGGCATCTTTAGTTCCATCGGCATTATCTTGACTATGCGTTGGGATCATTTGGTTACCAGTATGCCCATTTTTACCGAGTTTAAATGAAGCATCACCAATGATACCTGCACCAAAACCAACAATACCTTTGGTAAAGCCAGAATCTAGATTAATTATTGCTGTTTGAGCTGCAGAGCTTGTATCATCAACACCATTTTTTTTATCACGGCTTAAGTAACCCGTACGGAATAGAACTGTGCCTTCAGCATCTTCTACAAAGCCTTTTGCTTCACTTTGTTCGCTTGCATAAGCTGTAGAGATCAGAGCAGCTTGTACCAACACTGCTAATGTAAGTTTCTTTGCGTTTAACATGGGGAGAGAGCCTCATATATGTTTTTTTGTACTGCATCTGCTTAAAGCACACGCAGAAATTAACCAAATTGTATAATTAATCTGATAAAAAATATCGTTTTTATGACATTCTTTAAACTAAAGTTGAGTTTTTTTAACCTATTATTCACAATCACGCTATAGTTTTTAGTATTATTTTTTTCCATAAGGTAAAATTAATATTGAAAACAATAAGATAAAAATAAAGTTTTTATAATGTAATATTTTTAATAATGAAGGGCATGTTTCAGAGCTCATATTGATTTTTTTTAATTTGATGTTATGTAAGGTTAAAACTGATTAAAAGATTCTATAAGCTGTTTTGTCCACTTTAACAATACTTTAAATTTTTCCTTTATACTGCAATTCACTATTTAGACTAGTTCACAGTCATCCATTTTCATTTTTAAACCTTTTGGTAAAAATTTATTATTCACGTTTTTCATATTCTTAACCCCCCGTTTATTCAAACCTGGTAAATGAGGGCATGTATGTCTCAACTGCCAAAACTCGGTTTGCTTGTGCTTCTTGTTACCATGACTTCAGGTGCTTTTGCTGAAGATACCCAAAATCTATCTAGGGGTGAACTTAGCGCAATTATTGGTGTCATGAACAAATATATTTACCGTGGTGGTGAGGAAAATGATGATCCATTGGTACAGTTTGGACTGGAATATACACACAACAGCGGGAGATTCCTGGGCTATTGGGGCTCAACCTTAAATTATGATTCTTCTGATGCAAATCAGGATCATGGTTTTGAGCATGACTTTTATATTGGTTATGGCCGAGCGCTGAATGAGAACTGAAGCTACTAATCCTAGATCGTATCTTATTACTATCAAAATGATGGGACAGTTTATAGTAAAGATGGCCCAGATAAGCGCGTACTACTGATTTTGAGATACTGAATGACGTGTTTTATAACGACCTGAGCTTAGGTTTAGATATTATGCTGACAGATGTTAACTATGCAAATGCAGAAGATGTTTATCTCAGTGCAGCTTATAGCTATCCATTACCGCAAAACTTTAACCTGAATACGTCAGTAGGTGCTTCCCTGTATAACGCTAGCGGTGATGATCAACTGATTCAGACCACAGAAAGCTTTAGTTCTAATGAAGCACGGATTGGACTAAGTAAAACAGTCGCAAAACGAATTGAATTAAGTCTGGACTATGTCTATGGCGGCAAAGGTTGTGATGACATAGATTTCGATAATCATATTGTCGTAGGTGCAAACTTTAATTTCTAGGTTTTGCTGAAAATAGTGATTGCAAGGTGTGTCATTTTGATTAAATATTATGCACCTTTTTTATGCATAAAAATTTATCTATATAAAATATAGCTTCAAAAAGTAGCAAGTTGTAAGCGAATATTTAGACATGCAGGGGAATAGCGCAAGTACTTTATTTTTCAGTTTTTTCTTGATTTTATCTTTTAACCTAAACCAATTTAAATTTTAATTTTTAATATATATGATTAAAATCAAATATTTATATAAATAAAAAACTTTTGTAGCTAATTTGGATTTTCCTTTTTATGGGTTGGCATAGCTATTGCACAGCCTAAGGTGAGTTTAAAAACACAACTAAAAACGTCTGCGGACGGTTGGGGGAATCTAACAATGAAATTCACTTTAAAAGCTTTAGCAGTTGCAGCAGTAGCTTCAGCATCCAGTTTTACTTTTGCAGATGAGCCTGCATCTCCGCACTCAGTATCTGGCAATATCGGTGTGTTATCGAGCTATAACTTGCGTGGTATTACAAATACACCTGAAAATAAAGATGCCACAATTAATGGTGGTATAGATTATAACCATGCTTCAGGTTTTTATGCTGGATGGTGGGGATCAACTTTAAGATATTCTGCAGGTACAGATCTTTTTGAAAATGCAGCAGGTGAATTAGTAGAAGTTGAAACAGGTGAAGTCACTAATGCTTTCGAAAACGATTTCTATGCAGGCTATAGCGGTTCAATCAATGATGACTGGGGTTATACAGCAGGTTTAACGTACTATTATTACTATGATATTGGTAATTCTGGATCAAACGGTTTTGAAACCATGTTGGGTTTGACCTATAAAGATTTAGGTATCACTGCGCAAACATTACTTGAAGATCTTGATTGGGGTAATGCAGGTGATACTTATCTAAAAGCATCTTATAGCTATGCTTTACCTAAAGATTTTAGTTTAGATACAGCACTTGGTTTATATCTATATGATAAGAATGGACCAATTGAAGCTGCTGATACATTTAGTTTCCGCCACTTTGATATCGGTTTGAGTAAAGCACTTGCTGATACTGGCGTGACTGCAAGCATGAACTATATTTTAGGTGGTTATGACCGTAATGATATAAAACAAAAAAATAAAGTTGTCCTAGGTCTAGGTTACAGCTTCTAATTATTTAATAGAAAAAAGGCGACAAATGTCGCCTTTTTTTATTTTTATTGTCCAATCGTTTAGCTTTGCTGACCTCGATAAGATAAAGCTTCCGATAAATGCTGAGGCTGAATTTCTGAATTCTCAGCTAAATCAGCTATGCTTCGTGCTACTCGTAATACCCGATGATAAGCACGGGCAGATAAATTTAACTTTTGTTGGGCAAGTTCAAACATTTTACTGGTCTGAGCATTTAGTGGCGCAAATTGCTCTAATTCTTTTGGGGTTAATGCCATATTCAGCTTGTTCTGTCTTTGTATTTGCAGTTCGTAGGCAGTTATCACACGCTCCCTAACGGTTGCAGAATCTTCTACCGGCTGTGTAGATTGTAATTCATGAGCTTGCAGAGGAGGCACATCGATATGCAGGTCAATCCGATCCAGTAATGGCCCAGAAATCCGGTTCTGATAACGCTTGATCATTTCTGGAGAACACTGGCAGCGAATATCCTGATTAAAGGCATAACCACAAGGGCAGGGATTCATCGCTGCAACCAGCTGAAAGTTGGCTGGGAAAGTAATTTGTCGAGAGGCACGCGAAATCACAATTTCCTTGGATTCCAAAGGTTGACGCAATACTTCAAGAACTTTCCTGTCAAATTCCGGCAGTTCGTCGAGAAATAACACACCTAGATGTGCCAGCGTAATTTCACCTGGTTTAGGATGCGATCCTCCACCGACCAGGGCAACTGCAGACGCGGTATGATGTGGCGCGCGGAAAGGACGCTGTCCAAAAGTATGACTATTATTGGCAATAGAATAAATACTGGCGACTTCAAGATTTTCTTCAGTATTGAGAGGCGGCAAGATACTGGCTAGCCGCGAAGCCAGTAAAGTTTTACCGGTTCCAGGAGGTCCTCTAAATAATAAAGAATGTCCACCTGCAGCAGCAATTTCCAAAGCCCGTCTTGGGCGCAGCTGGCCTTTGACATCGGCTAAATCAAAGCGAGAATCTGAGTGATTCACCTGTGGTCGGGCTTGCATCTGGGCTAAAGGTGTGAGTCTATTTAAATGATCACAAACTTCTTTTAGATGAGCAGCGGCAAATACCCGAAAATCAGGTAACTGACAGGCTTCCTGAGCATTTTCTTTAGGTAGAATCAGTTCATGCTGCGATTGTTGACAGGCAATCGCAATACTAAGCGTACCAGTGATGGGGCGGAGTTGACCATCTAAAGCAAGTTCACCAATGAATTCCATTCCATCAGTACAGTTTTCAGGTAATTGCCCTGATGCCATCAGAATCCCTAAAGCAATTGGCAGATCTAAACGTGAACCGTCTTTGGGCAGGTCAGCAGGAGCCAGGTTAATAGTTAAGCGTTTGGTCGGGAACTGGTAGCCACTATTCAAAATAGCAGAACGAACCCGATCCTTACTTTCCCGAACCGCCGCTTCGGGCAGTCCAACAATAGTTAAGGAGGGCATGCCCTGACTAACATGAACTTCAACTTCTATTAAAGGGGCATGTAGTCCCAGCAATCCCCGGGTATGGATTTTAGCAAAAGACATTTATTGTTCCATTTTGGTGCGTTATTATTGTTCATTATTTGTCTTTTATGCACTTCACTGGTGCTTATTTTTTGTTCGATATCTTTTCTTCAAGTGATTCGACTTGTTTGAGCAACTCATTTAAACGCTGATTGGCCTGATTTAAGGCTGTACGCTGACGTTCAATTTCCTCTTTTGAAACCAGATCCATTTTACTTACTGCTTCGTTTAATAAAGCCCGAAGATTATGTTCCAGATCTTTTTTTGGTTCTTCGATTTGCTGCAAGATTGCTTGTAATAAAGTTTCAATCATTGTGTGGTCCATAGAGATGGAAATAAGCGCACAGTTTAACACCGCAAGAATCAAGACTATAGTATTTCAGACAAAATATGGGATTAATCGATAATTATTATCATAAAAGACCACATAAAAATGACTAAAATTTGAAGATTCAAAAGATTTATGAGTATAAAATAATATTCAGGGAAACCGCATGTCGAGCTTTCTAATTTCCCCCGACCTTAGAAATCTTGGCATGAAATTTGAACATAAAACCTTACTGGTGAAATAAGCCGAAGGAAAACAAACATGAAGCTCGTAACTGCAATTGTAAAACCTTTCAAATTAGACGATGTGCGTGAAGCATTGTCTGAAATTGGCGTTCAAGGCATCACTGTGACTGAAGTCAAAGGCTTCGGTCGTCAGAAAGGCCATACTGAACTTTATCGTGGCGCTGAATACGTTGTTGATTTCTTACCAAAAGTCAAAATTGAAATCGCGATCAGCGACGAAATGGTTGACGCGGTAATCGAGTCAATTACGCGTGTAGCAAGCACAGGCAAAATTGGTGACGGAAAAATTTTCGTAACAAATCTGGAACAGGTCATCCGTATTCGTACAGGTGAAACAGGTGCAGACGCTGTTTAATTTGGCACAAAGTTTGCTGAGTAGCGAATAACTCACAAAAACTTGGTTGGGGGATACGAATGAAAAAAATACTACTCGCGTTGGGTCTGTCCAGCGCACTTTTGGGCGGTTCTGTTGCCTGGGCTGAAGAAGCCGCATCAGCAGCCGTTCCTACCGAGGAAGTTGCTTTAGTTGATGCAACTGCAACTCCAGATACTACAGAAGTTACTGCTGTGGAAGCAGTAGAAACAGCACCGGTTGAAGAAGCGGCAGCTGCAGAAGAAGAAGCCACACTGGATACAGGTGACTCTGCCTGGATTTTAACGTCAACAGCCCTAGTTTTACTCATGACCATTCCAGGTTTAGCCCTGTTCTATGGTGGTATGGTACGTAAGAAAAACGTACTGAGTACTATGGCACATAGCTTTGTAGCAGCCGCAGTAGTCAGTATTGTCTGGGTCGTGATTGGTTATACCCTGGCATTTGGTGAAGGTAATGCCTTTATCGGTAGCCTGGATAAATTTATGCTGTCCGGTATTACGACTGAAGCGCTGTCAGGCACCATTCCTGAAATCCTGTTTGTCATTTTCCAAATGACTTTTGCGATTATTACGGTTGCCATCATTAGCGGTTCTATTGCTGAACGTATGAAATTTGGTGCTTTCATCGCATTCATCACACTTTGGGTGATTCTGGTTTATGCGCCAATTACTCACTGGGTATGGGGCGGCGGCTGGTTAGGCAGTGACGGTGCACTGGACTTCGCTGGTGGTACAGTCGTACACATTAACTCAGGTGTTGCAGGTCTGGTTGCAGCCTACATGCTGGGTTCGCGTATGGGGCTAGGACGCGAATCTATGGCACCACACAATCTGACGCTTACTGTAGTCGGTGCAAGCTTACTATGGGTGGGCTGGTTTGGTTTCAACGGTGGTTCAGCATTGGGTGCAAACGGTTCAGCAGGTTATGCACTCGTGGTTACACAAGTGGCAGCAGCAGCAGCAACGATCTCTTGGTTAATTACTGAAAAAATTGCACGTGGTAAAGCATCTGTATTAGGTGGTGCATCGGGTGCGGTTGCAGGTCTAGTGGTGATTACTCCAGCAGCTGGTTTCGTGACTGTAGGTGGTGCTTTAGCGATGGGTCTCATCGGTGGTGTAGTATGTTTCTGGGGTATTACTGCACTGAAACGTATGCTTAAGGCTGATGACTCTCTAGATGCTTTTGGTCTGCATGGTGTAGGTGGTATTGTCGGTGCGATTCTGACTGCATTCTTTGCCAGCGAATTTATCATGGGCGACGGTGCACCAACCAATGTAATGCATCAATTATGGGTACAAATTGAAGGGGTACTGGCAACAATCGCTTACTCTGCAATCTTGACCTTTATTATCCTGAAAGTGATCGATCTGATCATTGGTATCCGTGTTTCTTCTGATGATGAGCGCATGGGTCTGGACTTGAGCCAACACGGCGAACGTGTCGAATAATCTACTAAAACAATAATCAATATATTGTGTGAAACAGCCCGTCAGGGCTGTTTTTTTTCTATATATTGCGTAACACTCTACAAAGTTCAGAATTTTTGCTACACTCGCTAATCATCAGGATTTGTTCAATTAAACCGCTATGCATTGCCCATTTTGCAATACACCAGACAGTAAAGTGATCGATTCACGCCTGGCCGCTGAAGGTTGCCAGATTCGCCGTCGTCGTGAATGTGTCAGTTGTAATGAACGCTTTACCACCTTTGAAAGTTATGAAGTGGTGATGCCGCGGGTCATCAAATCCGATGGCAAGAATGAACCCTTTGATGAAGCTAAATTACGCCGCTCACTGATGCATGCCTTACAGAAACGTCCAGTGACACAAGAACAGATTGAAACGGTGCTCAGTGATATTCAGCTTCAAATTCGCCGTCTGGGTGAACGTGATGTCAAGTCACGCACTATTGGTGAAATCGTGATGCAGTCTCTATTTGCCCTCGATCATGTGGCTTATGTGCGTTTTGCTTCGGTGTATCAGGACTTTCAGGATGTTGAAGCCTTTCGTCGTCAGATCGAACAGATGCAGCAACGCGGCGAATTACAAGAATAAGCATGATTGAAATAACTCAAGATCAAATCTGGATGCGCCGTGCCATCGAACTGGCACGTCAGGGCCAGTATTCCACCAAACCGAATCCAAACGTTGGCTGTGTCATAGTTAAAGATGGTGTAGTAGTGGGCGAAGGTTTTCATCCCAAAGCGGGTCAACCACATGCTGAAGTCTTCGCAATGCGTCAGGCCGGCGAGCAGGCCCATGGTGCAACCGCTTATGTGACTTTAGAACCCTGTGCGCATTATGGTCGTACACCTCCATGTGCCAAAGGTCTGGTTGAAGCTGGCGTAGCTAAAGTCGTCGTGGCTTGTCCTGATCCAAATCCACTGGTCGCCGGAAAAGGTGTACAGATCCTGAAAGATGCTGGTATCGACGTTGAAGTGGGCATCTGTGAAGATGAAGCACATCCACTCAATTATGGTTTTCTTAAAGCCATGGCGACTGGGATGCCGTATGTGCGTGTGAAAATTGCATCGAGTTTAGATGGTCGTACAGCCATGGCTTCGGGTGAATCGAAATGGATTACCGGTATAGAGGCTCGACAGGACGTCCAGCACTGGCGTGCGATTTCTGGTGGGATCATTACCGGGATTGAAACAGTATTGGCCGATGATTGCCAACTCAATGTCCGTAGCCTGAAAGGCGTTGATGACATCAGCATGATTGTTCAGCCAAAACGGATTATTCTGGATCGCCAAGGTCGTTTGCCACTCACTGCCAAGATTCTCGAACAACCGGAAACTGTGATGGTGATGGGACCTTATCGTCAGGAACTGGCCGATCTCGGTGTGATCCAGCTTGAGATTCAGTCTTTAAAAGAATTATTACAGTACCTGGTTCAGCAGCATCAGATTTATGACGTGCTGGTTGAGGCAGGAGCGACTTTATCTACTGCATTTCTACAGGCACAACTGGTGGATGAACTCATCAGTTATGTTGCACCGACTCTATTGGGGCAAACTGCGCGTAGTATGTTTAATGCAGAATTTAGCCAAATGGCAGAACAACTTCGATACAAATTGCAGGACGTGACCCGTTTGGGTGATGACGTGCGCTTCAGGTTAATTCCTTCTCAAGAGACACTATGAATTCAGAGTCTACGGTTTACCACAAACGTCGCCATGCGGCACGTACCACAGATGAATATCTTTTCCATCAGCTGGTTCCTTATCTGGGGAACAAACGCCGTTTACTACACTTAATTCTGGAAGCACTTGAGAGCACGGGAACCCTAAAACGTGAAGATGGCCGTGCGCCGATTTTTGCCGATTTTTTTGCAGGTTCGGGGGTGGTTTCACGTCTGGCCCGTCAGAATGGCTATCGGGTGATTGCCAATGACTGGGAACCGTATAGTCATGCACTCAATCATGCAGTTTTAGCTTGTACCGAAGCACCTGCCTTTAAAGAGCTCGGTGGCTATCAAAAAGCGATTGATTATCTGAACCGTTTACCAGAAGTCAAAGGCTGGGTGACACATAATCTGTGTCCGCGCAATGATGAAATCTATGACCCAACCCGCGACCGTTTATTCTTCAAACGCCGTAATGGCATGCGTATTGATGCGATACGCCAGCAGATTGCCACCTGGCAAGCCCAAGGCGCAATTGATGATGTGGAAATGAGTGCTTTATTGGCACCACTTCTATATTCAGCCAGTTTTGTCAGCAATACTTCAGGCGTATTTAAGAGCTTCCATCATGGCTGGGGCGGTAAAACCCAGACCGCGCTGGAACGTATTGAATCGCTGCTTTGGTTAACACCAAGCCGTTTCTGTGAGGATAACAAGCATAAAGGTCCTGCAGCTGAAATGTGGTGTGTCGATGCCCAGCATCTGGCGAATCAGATGAGTGGCTTTGAAGTGGATGTTGCTTATCTCGATCCACCATATAACCAGCATGCCTATAGCAGTAACTATCATGTGTTGAATGCTTTAACCCTCTGGGATCAGGTTGATCTACCGACACCCGATACCAAAGGCTTTAAGAGCGGGATTGACCGTGCTTGGCGTAAAGAGCGTCCAAGTCAGTACAACTCGTCCAAGCATGCCAAGGAAGCCTATGAAACCTTGTTGGCAACCATCAACGCACGTTTTATTCTGACCAGTTATTCAACCGATGGTAATATCAGTGCGACAGATCTGTTGCAGGCCAATCTGAAACGTGGCCGTGTGACCTTGCTAACTCAAGATGTGCCGCGTTACCGTGTCAGCAAGCAGCGCCAGTCTGAACGTGCTCGTGTACTGGAATTTATTGTGATTACCGACACACATGCCAAGTCTGGGCCACCGATCCGTCAATTGTTAGGTCAGTTACACCATTATGCAGAACTGGGTGGTGTCGATACGACCAGTGTGAGTACGCAGCTAGCTCTCTGGTAAAAGCATAAAAAAGGAATAGAAAATGTTTACAGGTATTATTGAAAGCCTTGGTAAGGTCGAAAGCCTGCAAAATGTTGGCGGCGATATACGCTTACGTATTCAGACTGATCTGGATATGTCGGATGTCCATCTGGGCGATTCAATTGCCACCAATGGCATTTGCCTGACTGTAATTGACTGGGGTGACAACTGGTATGCTGCAGACGTGTCTCGAGAAAGTTTAAATCGAACCACACTCGGTAACTGGAAAGCGGGTCAACCTGTAAATGTTGAAAAAGCAATGCTGCCAACCACACGCTTTGGTGGCCATATTGTGTCTGGTCATGTCGACGCGGTGGGCGAAATCACGGTAGTGCATTCTGATGCCCGTTCCATCTATTTTGAAGTGACAGCACCTGCTGAAATTGCCAAGTATCTGGCAGAGAAAGGTTCAGTGACAGTAGATGGTATCAGCCTGACCATTAACCATCTGCATGGCAATATCCTCAGTTTAAACCTGATTCCACATACCGCTGAACGAACCAATATTGGCACCTGGAAAGTCGGGACCAAAGTCAATCTGGAAGTCGATGTGCTGGCACGTTATATCGAGCGTTTGTTGCTGGGTGACAAGGCTGCTGAAACCACACCACAGTCAAAAATCAGTATGGATTTTTTAGCTAAACATGGCTTTTTAAAATAACTAAACTGCCTAAAGACTCAACAGTCTAATTGAAAAATTAGACTGTTTTTTTATTTTTCGGGATAATCCTGACTTCACTTTACGATTTTAACTCCAGCGGACAGGTCGAATGCTCGATTTCTTACTAAACCTGGAACAGTCTTTGCCAATATTGCTTGAGCAATATGGGGTGTGGATCTATGCCATTTTATTCCTGGTGATTTTTGCAGAAACGGGATCTGTATTTTGCTTTTTCCTGCCGGGAGATAGCCTGTTAATTGCAGTCGGTGCGCTCTGTTCTAGTAGCGATTTGATTACGCTACATTCTATGGGATTACTGCTATTTACTGCGGCAGTGCTGGGCTATACCGTCAATTATTACACTGGTAAAGTGTTAGGCTTAAAATATTTCAATCAACATTCGCGTTTCTTTAAACCCGAATATTTGACTAAGACCAATCATTATTTTATGAAGCATGGCGGCAAAACCATCTTGATTGCACGTTTCATTCCTTTTGTACGTTCGTTTGCTCCATTTGCTGCCGGTTCGGGTCATATGAGTTTTATGACTTTTACGCTTTACAATCTGGCTGGAGGCGTATTGTGGATTGTAAGCTTACTGGGCATAGGTTATATGGCAGGTAATGCCGCCTTTATGCTGGCAGATTTTTTCTAGATGTGAATAAATAGAAAAGCCCACCTTTGTGGGCTTTTCTAGGCTTATTTCTAAGTCAATTAACGCTTTTGCAGAATGTAATCAATTTCTTCACGGGCTGCAGTACGTAAGCGGTTATGCAGCTGTACCAAAGTTTCCTCGATCGCAGTTTCGGCTTCAAGTTCCAGACGTAATCGGGTACTTTCCAGTTCTGACAGAATCTCAGTATCATCAATTTTGATTTGGGCGGAATTTAAAATCCGATTTTGCTCAAAACGTGCCGTATAATTCAGGACTTCAGCATTCAGGCTGTCCCGTAATAATTCTAGGGTACGTGTCTGCTCTGCATATTTACGTTCTTCATCCAGCTTCATCTGCTCGATATACGCCTGCTCCTGAGCACGCTTATCTGCCAGCGCTTTTTCAAGGGCCTGCTGTTTACGAATCCGTGCTTCTTCAATCAATTCCGCTTTACGTTGTGCATAGGCAGCTTTAATTTTACGCTCGGATTCTTTTTGCATTTGCTGGTCATGTGCCAACCATTCCTGCAATGACGTCTCTGGCTGAAGTACGTCGCAGATACGCGCGAGGTCATCAATAAAGGTCTGACGCACAGCTTCAGGCACATTTAACCAGCGCTGTTTGAAATCTGGACCAACATTTAATGCCACGGGCATCTCCTTATGAGGTTTAAGTAAGGCTACAGTTTATAAGTTTTCGGCTCAATACCCAGTCGACGGTATTGCTTAAACTTTTCACGGCCGAGTTGCTTGGCCGTTTCATTGTTTTCAATAATCTCAATAATGTGACTAAATTTAGCGTAAGGTTCAAGTGCTTCAGGATTAAAATTAAAGATAATCCAGTCTTGTTGCTCAGGCAAGCTTGCAGAGATACAGACACTGGCCTGTGGCTGGTCAATACCATGCGGGATGAAACCGGTAGGATCAAACGTCCACAGATGTTCATCCAGCTGTTGCTGCAAGTCAGCATCGCCACAGAGTAACCAGATCCGTTCCGGCTGACGCAGAATCTTGCGGCATAAACGGCAGGTACTTTCGACCTGCCGTTCAGGGCTTTTTTCAAATAAATAAAAGCTGACTTTAGCCATTCTTTTGAACACGGTTCGCCAGGAATTGCATTAATAATGGCACTGGACGACCTGTTGCACCTTTATTGGTGCCTGAATTCCAGGCTGTACCTGCGATATCTAGGTGTGCCCAGCGGTAGTCACGGGTGAAACGCTGCAGGAAGCAAGCTGCAGTCACAGAGCCGGCTTTAGGACCACCAATGTTGGCAATATCTGCAAATGGAGAATCCAGCTGCTCCTGATAGTCATCCAATACTGGCATACGCCATACCCGGTCAAATGAAGTTTGACCAGCAGCTTCGAGTTCAGCGGCCAGTTCATCATCCGGCGTGAACATGCCAGTCAGGACTGAACCCAGTGCAACCACACAGGCCCCGGTCAAAGTTGCAATATCAATCACGAGAGCAGGGTTAAAGCGTTTTACGTAAGTTAAAGTATCGCAGAGTACCAGACGACCTTCTGCATCAGTATTCAGAATTTCAACCGTTTGACCGCTCATCGTGGTGACAATATCGCCTGGACGGGTTGCTTTGCCAGATGGCATGTTTTCAGCAGCGGCAATGGTACCCACAACATGAATATCTAAACCAGATTCGCATAATGCACGCATGGTACCCAGCACGGAAGCTGCACCACACATGTCGTATTTCATTTCGTCCATGCCGGCACCTGGCTTCAGGGAAATACCGCCAGTATCAAATGTAATCCCTTTGCCGACTAAAACCACAGGTGCTTCACTACGTTCTGCATGATATTCGATGGTAATGATACGTCCTGGACGGTCTGAACCTTTGCTCACTGCCAGGAAAGAGTGCATTCCCAGATCAGCCATTTGCTGTTCATCCAGTACATTCACTTTAAGCAGTTCTGGATATTCAGCTGCTAAAGCCAGTGCCTGTTCCGCCAGGTATTCCGGGAAACAAATATTGCCTGGACGGTTACCTAAATCACGTGCTAAGTTTTGGCCGGTTTGCACTGCCTGAAGCAATTGCAGCTGTTCTGCAGTTATTGAACTATCGGTCGCAATCAGGTTGATTTGCTCAAGTACAAATTCATTTTTCTTGGATTTGAATTCATCAAAAGCGTACGCAGCCTGGGTCAGCAATAGTGCAAAAATGTTATGAAATTGGACTGGCAGGGCAGAAATGTCTACGCTGATCTGCTGGAATTTTTTCTGTGCTGCTTTTACGATAGTTTGCGCAACTTTCGCCAGTTTGCCCGGCTGTAGTTCAGCAGTCTTGCCCAAGCCAACCAGACAGGCGTTGGTACTTGCTGGAACATTACCAACTAATGCCAGGGTTTCATTTAGACCTGCTTTATATTGTGTCGCTGTGGTGATTTCTTCGAACTTGTTAATCTGATAAGTGGCAGCTGACTGCTGAAGTTGCTCAGAATCCACAAGAATTAACAGATATTGGCTGGATGCATTCTCTTGGAATGACGTATTAATTGTCAGTTTCATATGCGTTTATTTAAGCCTTATAAAATTTGCAACCATTAAACCATTGAAACAATTTCCTGAACAGGGTTTCAATGTTCAACTCAAGTATTGGTTTTATATTTTTAAGCTTAACATTCGGGTAAACTATGACAAGTTTTTACCCTGTATTCTGGAAGATTTAATTTGATTATTCGGCGTTATCTGGTCAAGCAAGTTGTATCAACATCCTTGGTTGTGATTGCCTTATTGACCTTGATCATGATGGGTGGTCGACTGATCAAGTACTTCGGTGTGGCAGCACAAGGACGTCTGGATGCAGGCATTCTGTTCAGTATTATTGGTTATCGTTTGCCTGAATTCCTGACCCTGATTTTACCTTTAGGTTTCTTTATTGGTCTGATGCTGGTATTTGGCCGGCTCTATGTCGATCATGAAATGGCAGTCATGAATGGTAGCGGGGTCAGTCGCAATCAGCTGGCACGATTACTCATTCCGATGACTTTAGTATTTCTAGTCGTTCAGGCATTTTTAATGCTCTGGGCGGCACCGTGGGGTATTCGTCAGTTTGAAGCATTGACCAATGAGCAGGCAGTACGGACGGGTTTTGATCTGGTACGGCCGAAAGAATTTATTTCCTCTGGACCCTATACCATCTATGCAGGTGATCTGTCTGAAGACCGTAAAAACCTGAAAGATATCTTTTTCTATCAACGTGCAGAACATAAAGGCAAACCAGATGTCATGATTCTGGCGCAAGAAGCGACCCGTGTAGAAGTGGCAGGGGACACCGCCAATGTGGTGGATCTGGTCAATGGTCGCCGTTATGAAATCTTTGCCGGCATGCCGAAATATACCCAAGCGGAATTTGAGACTTATCGTCTGCGTCTGGAAAATGACAAAGAAGCCAAGTTTGAAAGTGCTGAAGTTGAAGCCTTGCCGACTTCGAAACTCTGGGAAAACCGCGATGATCCTGTGGTCGCCAGTGAGCTCGGTTGGCGAGTATTTGTACCATTTGCGATTATTGCGGCGCTGATGCTGGCCAATGCCTTGTCTGAAGTGAGTCCACGTCAGGGGCGTTATCTTAAACTCTTTCCAGCACTCTTGATCTTTGCCAGCCTGATTGTAGCTTTAATGGCAGTAAAAACGCGCGTCAGTAAAGAGGAAATGGGGATTTGGGCTTATCCAATGGTCCTGATTTTCTATGGTATTGCTGCTGCTCTATTTGCACGTAAGCAAAAGCTGGCGCCGAAAATCAAGAAACAGATTCAACGAGCGAGGTCTTAATCATGCTGGCACGTCGTATCGTTGCAAAACATGTGACCGGAACTACTGCACTCGCTATGCTCGGTGCAACAGCCGTATTGGCCGGTCTACAGGTATTATTTACTTACTTGGGTGAATTAGGCTCATTAAAAGAAGGCTATGGCGCCTGGCAGGCACTGAAATATGTGCTGTGGGGTGCGCCAAACTATCTGTATGAAATCCTACCCATCTCTGCACTGATTGGTGCTGTTCTCGGCTTAGGTACACTTGCTTCTAACAGTGAGCTGATTGTGATGCGTTCGGTCGGGGTTAGCCTGTGGCGGATTGTCGGCTGGGTGATTCGTTCGGCATTACTATTGGTGATTTTATCTTTTGCTTTAAGTGAATGGGTAATTCCGTATACCAATGAGCAGGCCAAAGCGGTAAAGAGCTACAACAAGCCTGTAAAAATTGGTGAGGTTAAAGGCTACTGGACCCGTGAAGGTCAGCGTTTTATCTATATTGACTATGCTAATGCCAAAGGCGAGCTAAAAAATGTACAGATGCTGGACTTTGATGAAGATTATCGTCTGCGCGGTACGCTAAAAGCCGAGCAGGGTGACTTTATCAAGGATGGTGCGTGGACTCTACAGAATACGCAGGAAATGAATATTCTGCAGAATGGTAATGCCACGCTGATAACACATTCCGAACAGCCGCTGGCCTTAGCGCTGCAACCGAAGTATGTGCATATGGTGACCATTGACCCGGAGGATCTATCGCCTAGTCAACTGGTCAGTTTCATGAGCTATATGCATGAATATAGCCAGGTACCAAAGACCTATGAACTGGCTTTCTGGCAGAAAGTCGGCTCGCCATTTGCCCTGATTGCACTGGTGGTGATCGCCTGTTCCTTTATTTTTGGACCGCTGCGTCAACAATCCATGGGCTTTCGCCTGGTGATCGCATTATTTGCAGGTTTAGGCTTCTTCTATCTGCAGGACTTCTTGGGTTATGCGAGTCTGGTCTACGCGCTGTCGCCCGCATGGTTTGTGTTTATTCCAATTATCATCATGTTTGCAATTGGTGGTTATCTACTGCATCGGGCACGCTAAGCCACAAGAAAATAGAAGAAATCAATCGCAGTGAGAGGCTTAAACCATAGTGCGGTCATGGCCTCTCACTGCAAAATTAGTTAAAATAGAACGATTAATTCGTAAACGAACAAGAGTATTCATTATGACGGATGCAACTGCTGGCAAAATCCCTCACGTATTGGTAATTATGGATGGTGTGGGTCATCGCGAAGCGGTCGAAGACAATGCGTTTTTAGCGGCTAAACGACCTCATTTAACTGCTATGCAGGAAAAGCATCCGCATGGTTTGATCTCTGGTTCTGGTGAAGATGTCGGTCTGCCTGATGGTCAGATGGGTAATTCTGAAGTCGGCCATATGAACCTGGGTGCTGGCCGTGTGTTATATCAGGACTTTACCCGTATTACCAAAGACATCCGTACCGGTGCGTTCTTTGAGCATGAAGTACTGATTGATGCGGTAGAAAAAGCCAAAGCATCAAATGGTGCCGTACACATTATGGGCCTGTTATCTGAAGGTGGAGTGCACTCACATGAAGACCATATCGTGGCGATGGCAGAGCTGGCATTAAAACGTGGTGCCAAAGTCTATCTACATGCTTTCCTTGATGGCCGTGATACGCCGCCGAAAAGTGCACAACCATCATTAGAAAAATTAGATGCTGTTTTTGCTCAATATCCAGGTCAAGGCCGTATTGCCACCATGATTGGCCGTTACTTTGCCATGGATCGTGACAACCGTTGGGATCGCGTGGAACAGGCGTATCGTTTGCTGACTGAAGGTGAAGCAGTTCGTACGGCAGCCACTGCAGTAGAAGGCCTTGAACAGGCATATGCAGCAGATGAGTCTGATGAATTCGTGAAAGCGACCCGTATCGGTGATGTGGCTGCGATTCAGGACGGCGATAGCGTAGTCTTCATGAATTTCCGTGCGGACCGAGCGCGTGAATTAACCCGTGCTTTTGTTGAGAAAGACTTTACCGGTTTTGAACGCAAAGTTGTGCCAAATCTGGCGAAATACGTGATGTTGACCCGTTATCAGGCAACGATCGATGCGCCTGTAGCATATATGCCAGAAGCGCTGGTGAACTCGATTGGCGAATATTTATCAGATCTGGGCAAAACCCAGTTACGTATCGCAGAAACTGAGAAATATGCACACGTGACTTTCTTCTTCAGTGGCGGCCGTGAAGATGAATATCCAGGTGAAAAACGTATCCTGATTCCATCTCCAAATGTAGCAACTTATGACCTGAAACCGGAAATGAGTGCATACGAAGTGACCGATGAATTGGTTGCAGCAATCAACTCAGGTGAGTTTGACCTGTTGGTGGTGAACTATGCCAATGGCGATATGGTCGGTCATACCGGCGTATTTGATGCAGCAGTCAAAGCAGTGGAAGCAGTAGATACTTGCTTAGGTCGTGTTTATGAAGCAGTGATGGCGCAAAAAGGCCATATGATTATTACTGCAGACCATGGTAATGTTGAGCAGATGCAGGACTATCAAAGTGGTCAGGTGCATACCCAACATACGACTGAACTGGTTCCGTTTATTTATGTGGGTCCAACTTCGGCAACGATTGCAGAAGGCGGTGTACTGGCGGATGTGGCGCCAACATTGTTAAGTCTGATGCAACTTCCAGTGCCGGCAGAAATGCAGGGCCGTAACTTAATTGAGCTGAACGCTTCATAAAAAATATCAATAGGATAAAGAATGGCAAAATCACAGCAGAAGTCAGTTTTACTCGCAAGTTTACTGATGTGTTTGAGCCATTCGGCATGGAGTGCTGGGTCTCAGGGTCCGGTACTCGATGATATGGTCATGGACCAGCAAACCTATAGCGAAATTCCGGTTTCTTCGATTCAGGAATTCGTGCAGATTTATGGCATTGTCAAAGATAATTATATTCAAGATAAAAATGACGATGCATTATTCCAACAGGCAATTCGTGGTCTGGTCGGTGGTTTAGACCGCTATTCCCGTTATCTTTCTCCAGAAGACTTCAAACAGCTCCGTCAATATACCGAAGGCGATCTAGCCAGTATCGATTTTGACCTGCAGTTTAATCCGCAATTGAAGCAGTGGATGGTGCAGGGACTTAGTCCGGATGCCGACTCTGCCAAGCAGGGATTGCGTAATGGCGTGACTGTTTACAAGATTGATGATCAGATCTTAAATACGCTGAAGCGCGAGCAGGTTCGGGATTTGCTCAGTGGCGCGATAGGCTCTACTTTAAGCATTCAGCTTTCTGCGCAAAGTACGCCGGTGACGCTGGTTCGTAATATCAAAGTAGATACCGAGATTAAATCGACCCTGCATAATAATCAGGTGCTGGTCTTGCAGGTCAAGGTCTTCCAGCAGGACACAGCCAACGAAATTAAACGAATTATTGACAGCTATTCCAGTCAACGTTTAAAAGCCGTGTTATTTGATCTACGTAATAATCCAGGTGGCCTGCTTTCGGCAGCGGTAGAGTCTGCGGATCTATTCCTGAATCAGGGCATTATTGTCTCGACCAAAAGCCGGGCAGAAGGGGATCAGCAGTTTCAGGCTTTACCTGGATTTGAATTTCAGAATCTGAAAATTGGAATTTTGATTAATAACCGTTCTGCCTCGGCAGCTGAAGTCTTTACCGCTGCCTTGAAAGAGCATAACCGTGCCTGGGTGGTCGGTGAAAAAAGCTATGGTAAAGGTGTGGTACAGAAACTGTTTCCTCTCAGTAATGGAGCGGCGTTACAGATGACGGTATCGCAATATTTCAGCCCAAGCGGTCAGCGTATTGAGGGTCTTGGTGTGCAGCCTCACCTCAGTTATCCGCTTGGCGTGGAGATGAGGGAAGAAAGTTATCTGGATCACATTACTGAACTATTGCTTTTACAAAAATAATGAAGGGGGCATAGCCCCCTCATCAATCATTCTTCTTCATCGGTATCGAGCCCAAATTTCTTCAGACGATAACGCAGCGATCGGAAAGACATGCCCAACTTTTTTGCGGCAAGCGTACGGTTCCAGTGAGTCAGATTCAATGCATTTAGCAAAATTTCTTTCTCGATTTTCTCCATATACAGTTCAAGACCTTCTTCAGGCAGTTTTTTTGGTACGATAAAAGTGTCAGTAGTGTTACTCGATTCGGATGCTATATTCGATGTGATTTCGGAAGTCACAAAACTCTGACGTAAAGGTGCAGTTTGCAAATGCTGGATATCAATTGTGTCTTCATCGCTGAGGGTAATTGCTCGCTCGATGATATTACGCAATTCCCGGACATTTCCTGAATAGTATTGAGTCAGTAACTGCTCTTTGCTACGCTCAGTCAGGCGTTTCACAGGGATTTGCCATTCCTGACAGATCTTCTGAATAAAGTGTTCAGCCAGCAGCAGAATGTCATTACCACGCTCACGTAATGGTGGCAACACTAGATCCATCACATGAATGCGGAAGAATAAATCCTGACGAAATTTACCTTGCTGTACCTGTGCTTCCAGGTCCTGATGACTGGCGCTGATGACGCGAAAATCCACATCAATTTCGATATCTGAACCTAAAGGGCGAATCCGTTTTTCCTGTACTGCACGTAGCAGTTTGACCTGCATACTGAGTGGAAGTTCTGCGATTTCATCCAGAAATAAACTGCCGCCATGTGCAGACTGGATCAGCCCCTGTTTGTCCTGCATGGCGCCAGTAAAGCTGCCTTTCTTGTGCCCGAACAGCTCACTTTCCATCAGTTCAGCTGGAATTGCGCCACAGTTAATGGCAATAAAGGGTCCTTCACTCCGGTTACTGAGGCGATGGACCAGATTTGCCACTACTTCCTTTCCAGTTCCAGATTCACCGGTGATAAATACCGGGGCTTGAGAGCGGGCAATTTTATGCAAGGTCGTACGTAATTGCTGAATCGGCTTGGACTGACCAATCAGCATTTTATATTCTAGGGTATCTTGCTGATTGGATTGGTAATCTACAGGCTTATTTAGTGCTTTTTGCAGTAACTGTTCCAGATGTTTCTGATTGATCGGCTTACTGACAAAGTCAAAGGCACCTGCCTTGAGTGCAGCAATGGCAATATCCATATTGCCATAGGCAGTTAACACAGCAACCGGTAGGTAAGGATGATGCTCACTGATAAATTCCAGTAGCTGCAAGCCATTACCATCAGGTAGATTCAAGTCCGTAAGGCAGGCATCATACTGATGATCTGCCAGGCGTTTTTTAGCATCCTCCAGACGATGGGCGATATGCGTGCGAATTCCCATACGCATGAGCGACATCTGCATGAGCGTACAGAGATCTTCTTCATCATCGACCAATAGTACCAGTGGTTGTTGTTCCACACTCTTTCCCCTTAAATTCAAAAATTAAACAGTGATGCGCTGGCAGCTAATCCGGAAGCAGGCACCCTGTTCTTGTTGTATATAATTCAGCTGGGCCTGATTGGCCTCACAGAAACTGTGGGATAAATATAGCCCTAGTCCTGTACCATTAATTGAAGTGCTGAAAAATGGTTTAAACAGCAGACTCTGATCGGCAGGCGCCACACCCTGACCAAAATCCCGTACATCAATCCAGACTTTATGTTCATAAGGATGAACTTTTAATTCTACATAGCCTACGGCTGGATCGTTATGCCGCACGGCATTACGCAATAAATTGACCAATACTTGACGTAGCTGGGCTTCATCAAACTGGATATCCAGTCGCATATCAATATTCAGCTTAATCTGATCAGCAATATCAGCCAAATCCTCATGGATACATTGTGGAATAAATTCATTCAGCTGAATAGATACTGGATGAGTCTCTTTATTCTTCACCATATTCAGCGTGTCTTCAATAATCCGGTTGATTCGTGTTGCCTGCTTGCTGATCATGCCATGCAACACCTGCTGCTGGTCCTGTTCACAACCAGGTAACAGATCATTGGCTTGAACAATCGCTGCAAGCGGATTACGAATCTCATGAGCAATACTGGCAGAAAGTTGCCCGAGTGCCGCCAGTTTTAATTGCTGGACTTGTTGATTAAGTTTTCGCGCATCTTGCAGCACCAGCAACATTAAAGTTTGATGCGGTACAATCAGTTTTTGTACTTGAACATGAATATTGAAACGGCTTTGCTGGGATTCGAACTGAAAGCGTTCGCCATTTTCCAGATCTTCAAAGCGGATCAACTCAAACAGATCTGGTTGTGACTGGTACAATGGAAACGTGTCATGTGCATACATTTGCTGGATGCCAAGCAAGTGGCAGGCAGCAGGATTACTCAGCACCACATGACAGTTTTCATCGAGAACCAGATAACCAGTCTCAATCTGTTCCAGAATATAACGGTTAATATTTTGTAGACGATAAAGTTCCATGGACTGGGAAAAATTGACATTTTCCAAGATCTGGAAACGTCGGACTGCAATTTGCCCGATGCCATAGACCACAAAAAACATGAAAGCCAATATGGCGCTATTGCCGATATTACCCAGAGAGGAAAGGGTAAACAGGCTGGTGATGAAATGCTGGTAAATCACACTGATGACCGCAATCAAGGTAATCACCAGCGCTTTTTGTGCATTCAGTAAAATGGAAGCGGCAAAGATAGTAATCACGAATAGCATACTGAGCTGTAGATTGGTGCCATTCGTGGCCAAGGTCAGCAGGCTGAGTGCACAGACATCGACAATAAAAATACCGGTCAGCTGTTGCTGAACAAATTTCTTAAAATACTTCAGAACAAAAAGCTGGATCAAGGCGATAGCAATGAAGCTACTCAGTACATAATGATACAGCTTGGGATATTCTAAATCGCTGGTGTGCTCAGGATAAGTGAGCACGAAAATCAGCAGTAAACCAGTACTGATGATCAGGCGGTATGCCGCATACCAAGTGCCCAGCAGATATTGGTTAAGCTCTGAATAAGAAGATCGCTGCGACATAGAACCTTTTTTGTTTTTTTAAGTTTTCTTAAATAGAGGGCATAAAATATTAAGGTTTAATCAGACCATAGCGCATTGCTAGATGGGTCAGTTTCACATCGCTGTCGATATTAAGTTTTTCAAAAATACGATAACGATAGGTATTTACAGTCTTAACACTCACAAAAAGTTTATCCGCAATTTCCTGGGCACTAATGCAGTTGACGACCATCATGGCAACCTGCATTTCGCGTTCGGACAGGGAATCAAATGGGGATTGCTGTGTGTCAGATAAATAAGAGCTCGCTAATTGCTCGGCAATATCTGCACTAAAGTATTTGCCGCCCTGCATGACTTTATTAATAGCACGTACCATCTCGGTAACAGGTGCACCTTTGGTGATATAGCCTTTAGCACCTGCTTTGAGTAACAGCGATGGATAAGGTTCTTCGGCAAGACCACTGACAGCGATAACTTTAGTATCAGGGGCTGTTTGTAACAGTCGACGCGTAGTTTCAACACCACCAATACCCGGCATATTCACATCCAGGAGCACTACATTCGGATGATGCTGACGCACCAGAGTAATTGCTTCTTCACCAGATTCAGCTTGTCCAATGACCTGAACATCAGTGTGGTCTTCAAGCATTCTACAGATGCCAGTACGCACCAATTCATGGTCATCTACAACTAAAACTGTGATCACGTATACTCTCCCTCAGATGAAAAAAAATCATTTTTTTTGTTACACAACGCAAAATAAGCTTGCAATGAAACTACAAAATTAGCAATCCTACAGACATGTCATATTGAACTGTATCACGCAGTGTAGAGATCAATAATTGTTCTGCATTGTGGTAAATGTAATGTAAGCCATATTAGAGGTAATACGCAAATCAATCTTACCTCGTAAGTTGGGTGAAGGAATAGTGAAGAAAACACATAAGTCTTTGATGCATGTACTGGGTCTGTCGCTGGCAGTCAGCATGAGTACGACGACGAGTTTTGCTGAAATTATCATGAATTCGTCAGCAGCGGCCCCTCAGTCTAGCCTGAGCTGGTCTTCTGAACAGGCCAACCAGTTCTTGAGTGATGGATCGGATGCCGATGATGAGCCTTCTCCGCTTGGCTCTACGACAGTCACCACGACCATCCGTAGTCAGAATGGTCAAGCAGTACAAGAACCTGCCAAAACTGTACAGATTCTGGATACCAAGACCTATGGCACGCAGCCATCTGTCAATGCGCGTTCAGCGCTGGTAATGGACGCGCAGACCGGTGAAGTGCTGTATAGCAAGAACAGTAATACAGCAGTGCCGATTGCATCGATTACCAAGCTGATGACAGCAGTGGTAATCTCTGATGCGCGTTTAAACATGAATGAAAAAATCACACTACAACAGGGTGATTTTTCATGTTCAGGTTGTAAGAGTTCAAGCTCGACATTACGTGTCGGAGACACGATGAATCGTGCGGAAGCTTTATTGTTTGCACTGATGAAATCTGAAAACCCGGCTGCAGCAGCGTTGGCACGTACCTATCCAGGTGGTCGTAGTGCTTTTATTTCTGCCATGAATAGTAAAGCCAAAGCATTGGGTATGAATTCAAGTAAATTTCTGGAATCTACCGGATTGCATCCGGGCAATAAGTCATCTGCAAGAGACTTGGGGATTCTGGTAAACACCGCTTCGCAATACGGCTTGATCCGACAGTTCTCAACCACAGCAAGTTATGACTTTAACTTGGGTTACCGTGTGTTGAAATCGAATAACACCAATGCGCTGGTACGTAATGGTGGCTGGAATATTAATATTTCTAAAACCGGTTTCATCAATGAAGCTGGACGTTGTGTAGTGATGCATACCACCTTAAATAACCGTCCAGTAGTCGTAGTGTTGCTTGGAGCAGATTCATCTGCTGCACGTACCAATGATGCAACACGTCTCATGACTTGGGTGTCTAGTTTGCCGAAACAGCGTGTTTAAGCTTTTATAAAATATTTAAGTCATAAAAAAGCCCTGCAGATGCAGGGCTTTTTGATTCTGTCTCTTACATATTAGACAGAATAGAATCGCGTACTTGATCCAATGTTGCATCGATCGACAGCATTACTGCATCAGAACATTGTTTGATTGCAGTATCGGGATCTTTCAGACCGTTACCTGTCACAGTACAAACAATTACTGAGCCTTCAGCAATCTTGCCAGCTTTGATGTCACGAATTGCACCGCCGATAGACGCTGCAGAAGCAGGTTCTACGAATACACCTTCGTACATGGAAAGTAGACGTTGTGCTTCAAGAATTTCAGCATCAGTCAGTTCGTCGAACCAACCTTGAGAATCACGAACAACTGCTTTGGCATGGTTCCAGCTTTGTGGATTACCAATACGGATTGCAGTTGCCACAGTTTCAGGGTTTTCTACTGGCGCACCACGTAGGAACGGTGCAGCACCAGCCGCCTGGTAACCGACCATTGTCGGAAGGCCTTCAGGTTTAGGACCAGTGAACGCATCTGTTGCAGGATCATAAACCACTTGCTCAAACTGATCAGCAGGTTGGTTGGCCACGGCTTCGGTATAACCCATCCAGTGTGCAGTGATGTTACCTGCGTTACCGACAGGTAGGCAGTGGTAGTCAGGTGCACGGCCAAGCTCATCTACGATTTCGTAAGCAATGGTTTTTTGACCTTGCAAACGGTATGGGTTGATTGAGTTCACGATCGTCACAGGTGCTTTATCCGCGATTTCTTTCACCAGACGCATACCGTCATCGAAGTTACCGCGGATTTGCATGGTGATCGCGCCATACATCATCGCTTGTGCCATTTTACCCATGGCAATTTTGCCTTCAGGAATTAACACAAACGCTTTCATGCCTGCACGTGCAGCATAGGCAGCAGCAGCAGCAGAGGTGTTACCTGTAGAGGCACAGATAATCGCTTTTGAGCCTTCTTCAGCGGCTTTGGTCACCGCCATGGTCATACCACGGTCTTTAAATGAACCAGTCGGGTTTAAGCCCTCGTACTTCACATAAATTTCAACATTTTTGCCAATAATGCGCGGAATATTCGCAAGCTTAATCAGTGGTGTATTACCTTCGCCTAGAGAAACAGCAGGGGTAGTTGCAGACACTGGTAAACGGTCGCGATAGCGGTCAACTAAACCAGTATAACGATTGGCATTCGACATGATGATGTTCCAATTGTGTGTAGAGCTTGGTGAGGAGAGTAACCCCCTCAACCCGATTAATTATCAAGCGATTCTAAACGAATTCGCACAATTTCGCCATGAATGACAGGAAGAGCTTGAATTTGCTTTAACGCTTCATCCATTTTCGCTTCCTTGACTGGATCAGTCAGGATCACGATAGGAATAAGGTCTTTTAAGCGAGATTGCTGCATGATGGCATCAATACTAATACCGTTACGGCTCAGAATAGAGGTCACTTCTGCAAGAACGCCGGTTTGATCTTCAGCGTTAATACGGATGTAGTAGCCTGTGGTCATTTCTTCACGAGGAAGAATTGGCAAGTCGCTTAAGCTTTCAAAAGCCAGTTGTGGAATTGTTCCTGCGCCATCCTCAGTGTAAGAGATGTCACGCACGATATCCACCACGTCAGCGACTACAGCAGATGCTGTAGGACCAGCACCAGCACCAGCACCATAGTACAGTGTAGGGCCAACGGCATTGGCTTGTACCAGGACTGCATTTTTCACGCCATTTACATTGGCGATTAGTTGCTCCTCAGGAATCAGGGTCGGGTGAACACGAAGTTCAATCCCTGTTTCTGTACGACGAGCAATACCGAGGTGTTTAATACGGAAACCTAAGTCTTCAGCATATTTTACATCTTGAGCCGTGATTTTGCTGATGCCTTCGGTGAAGACTTTATCAAATTGCAGCGGGATACCAAATGCAATTGATGCAAGTAAGGTTAGTTTATGTGCGGCATCAATACCTTCAACGTCAAAGGTTGGATCTGCTTCAGCATAACCCAGTTCTTGCGCTTCTTTCAGTACATCTTCAAAAGCACGGCCTTTGTCACGCATTTCAGTCAGGATGAAGTTACCTGTACCGTTAATGATGCCCGCCAGCCAATCAATTTTGTTGGCAGCCAAGCCTTCACGCATGACTTTAATAATCGGGATGCCACCTGCTACCGCTGCCTCGTAAGCAATTTGCACAGCGTTGTCATCAGCAAGTTTGAACAGTTCATTACCGTGTTCAGCGAGCAAAGCCTTGTTCGCAGTCACAACCTGTTTGCCATGCAGGATGGCTTCTTTAATGACTTCATAGGCAGGATGAATACCACCCATCACTTCAACCACCACATCAACATCTGGCTGACGTACGATCTCTAGCAGGTCAGCACTTTGCTTGATGCTGTCATCAAGTTCCAGGTCAGGACGCGGACGACGAGTACCCACATAAGTAATTTGAATTTCACGACCGGTGCGACGTTTAATCTCAGCAGCATTTTGTTTTAATAGTTTAAGGGCACCACCACCCACAGTACCAAGACCGAGGATTGCCAGACGAACTGGTTTCACGTCACACTCCAAATATAAACAGTTTTTTACGAGAGCCTAGATCATAGCTAAAAAAACGCGCTGACTCTAGGGTGATCTCAGAATATCTTTATGTATAACATAAAGTAAAATAACTTATTAAAATGAGTTATTTAAGACGGTCCAAAAGTTCAGCAGTCGACATGTATCCGCCCAGGTAAACACCCTCTGAACTATAGACACCCGGGGTACCGTTCACACCGATATTCAGACCCATTTGATATTGATCTTTCACAGGATTTTGACAGGTTGCTGGTGTAATTGATCCACCGGCAATAGCGGTATCAAAGGCAGCACGACGGTCGGCACTACACCAGATTGCTTCCATGGCTGGCATATGCTGCTCACCACGTGGCCATGCGATATAACGTACCTCAATGCCTTTATTGTTCATCTCATCCATCTGTTCGTGGAATTTATGGCAGTACGGGCAGCTAACATCGGTAAAGACATAGATAACATGCTTGGCTTTGTTGCCTTTGGCAGGGTAAATCAACAGGTCTTCGGCTTTTAGTGCTGCAAAGATTTTCTTGTTTACATCGGATTGCAGGGTTTCGCTGACATTATGCAGCTGTTTGTCACCCAGACGGATCACATCACCCTGAATGATGTATTTACCATCACTGGTCGCATAGACAGACGACATGCCTTCCAAGCTAACCCAGAACAGATTTGGTACTTCAGTGGTTTTAACGCCAGTGATTTTTGCCTTAATACCAGCCTTTTTGAAGTGACCTTCCAGGGTTGAAATCAGACGTTGCTGAGCATTACGTTCTGATACGGTAGATGCTTCACCCGTCGCTGGTGCACTTGCAGTTAAAGTATCTGACTTTTTATCGTTTTGATTAGAGTTGGAGCAAGCAGTAAGACTGAAACCTGCAGCAAGCATACATGCGATAAACAGACTGGAGCGGGCAAATGTCATGGATAACCCTTTTTGTTCTTAGATAAAAATAGATGCCTAGCATAACAAAAAAATAGTTTGCAGGTTGAACTTCTCTGTACACGTGGTCAGTTCAGGTTCAGGCCCGTGGATGATGTGACGCATGCAGCTGTTGCATACGCACTTGTGCCACGTGGGTATAAATTTGGGTGGTCGACAGGTCACTATGTCCCAACAGCATCTGCACGACACGTAGATCTGCACCATGATTCAACAGGTGGGTGGCAAAGGCATGACGCAAGGTATGGGGGGAAAGCTCTGCCTGGACACCGGCCTGTAGTGCGTAACGCTTGATCGCATACCAGAAATTCTGTCGGCTCATGATGCCACCATGCTGGGTCAGGAACAGATAGTCGGTTGCTGTCTTGTACAATTGCGGACGTGCTTCATTCAGATATTTCTCGATCCATTCGCAGGCGACCTGCCCCATGGGTACTAATCGTTCTTTGTTGCCTTTACCTACGATACGCAGATAGCCCTGTTTTAGGTTAATCAGTTCCAGTCGCAGGTTGAGTAGTTCTGTCACACGTAATCCACAGGCATAGAGCACTTCCAGCATCGCCCGGTCACGTAAACCTAAGGCAGTATTGATATCCGGTGCATTGATTAGTGCTTCAACATCGGCTTCAGAAAGATCTTTGGGCAGGGCACGTCCCAGTTTTGGTGTCTTGTGTGCAGCAACCGGATTGTCATTTCTCAGCTTTTGTTCACGCAAGAATTTATAAAATGAGCGCAGAGCGGACAAACAGCGTGCAATTGAACGTGGACTTTTTTGCTGTTTGGTCAGCTCAATCAATACATCCGAGACATCATCATGATCCCATTCTGGTAAGGCTTTAGTTAGGTAACTACTGCATTGAATTAAATCAGATAAATAGGCGTTCCGCGTATGAGGACTCACGGTTTGTGCAATCAGATAGTCACGATAGCCGTGCAGAAACTGGGCATTTTCCGGAATCTGGACAGGAGCGGGAATACGGGGTTTTTTATTCAACATAGGATGAAAGAATCTGATCTAAAAAAGCGATAATGAGTATTGATATTCTCCAATGTAGTTTAATTTTATTACAGTGTCGATGTGATATAAGCTAAATCGGTTTGTAATTAATCTTATTTGTTAATTATTCTCATTTGTTTGTATACTGTACAAAATAGTTTAGGAATTTTCGCGGTGCGTTTGTCGGATTTGAAAGTGAAGCAAACAGCTATCATTCGAAAGGTTAATCGAACTACTGATGGCGAGGGCGCTCAACACGATGTCGTGGCGAGTCGCCTGGAAACGTTGGGTTTTGTGCCTGGCACAGAAGTGCAGGTCATTACCAAAGGTATTTTTGGTGGGGATCCGATTTTAATTCAGGTCGGTTTTACCCGTTTTGCCCTGCGTAAGTCAGAGGCAGCCAAAATTGAAATTGAAGCTGGAGTGTCGGCATGAGTGATGCCTTAAGTATTGCCCTTGTCGGTAACCCTAACTGTGGTAAAACTTCATTATTCAACCATTTAACAGGTACGCGTCAAAAGGTCGGCAACTATGCCGGAGTGACAGTAGAACGTAAAGTCGGTCACTTTACTTTGCCATCGGGCAAGGCTGTGCGTGTACTGGATTTACCGGGGACTTATAGTCTGGATGCTACCAGTCCGGATGAAGCGATTACCCGTGATGTTGTACAGGGCAAAATTGCAGATGAAGAACAGCAGGATGCATTCCTGTGTGTGGTCGATGCCACCAATCTGAAACTGCATCTCGGTCTGGTTCTGGAAATGATCCAGCTCGGCCGTCCAGTGTTACTCGTTCTGAACATGATGGACGAAGCACGCCGTCGTGGGATGCAGATCAATACCCAGAAATTGTCCGAGCGTTTAGGTGTACCCGTTGCTGAAACGGTTGCGGTGCGCAAGTCAGGTGTTGAAAACCTGATGAATGCACTGGATCAGGGAAAATATGCTATTCCAGAGACTGAAATGACTGGCTTAAGCGGTGACAGTCATCACAAAGTTGAAAGCATCCTGAAAGATGTGGTGAACTTTGTAGATCAGGAAGACAAGCGTACCGATTTTCTGGATAAAATTTTCCTGCATCCGGTACTCGGTCTGCTTAGCCTAGCGGTGATGATGTTCGTGATCTTCCAGGCGGTATTTGCCTGGGCGGCACCCTTCATGGATGGGATTGAAACCTTCTTCGGCTGGCTCGGTGAGGTAGTCGGAGACAACATTGCCCATCCTTTGCTGAATAGTCTGCTCGTAGATGGGATTATTGCCGGTGCCGGCGGCGTTGTGGTGTTCCTGCCACAGATTCTGATCCTGTTCTTCTTTATCTTGGTATTGGAAGAATCCGGTTATCTGCCACGTGCTGCATTCCTGCTGGATAAATTGATGTACAAAGCCGGTCTTTCTGGTCGTGCCTTCATTCCATTGTTGTCGAGCTTTGCCTGTGCAATTCCGGGCATCATGGCGTCACGTACCATTAGTGATCCACGGGATCGTTTGACCACAATTTTTGTAGCACCCTTGATGACCTGTTCGGCTCGTCTGCCGGTATATGCATTGCTGATTGCCGCATTTATTCCATCACAGTCGGTCTGGGGTATTTTTAACCTGCAAGGCTTGGTGCTGTTTGCTCTGTATATGGCAGGCATTCTAAGTGCGCTGATTGTTTCGTTTGTGTTGAAGTTTTTCAGCAAAGACAAATCAGAGCATATGCTCTTAATGGAGCTGCCAAGTTATCGTTTTCCAGATATCAAGAACGTCTGGATTGGTTTGCTGGATCGCGGCAAGATCTTCTTGAAGCGTGTTGGTGGCATCATCTTCGCATTGTCGATTCTGCTGTGGTTCCTGTGTACCTTCCCGCAACCGCCTGAAGGGGCCACGTTGCCAGATATTGATTATTCTTTTGCCGGGATGATTGGTCATTTTATCCAGCCGATCTTTGCACCGTTAGGCTTTAACTGGCAGATCTGTATTGCGCTGATTCCGGCAATGGCAGCTCGTGAAGTGGTTGTGGCTGCACTGGGTACAGTTTATGCCTTGTCAGCAGTTGATGAAGATGCGATGTCTGAAGGGCTTGCAGCTTTGATTAGCGGTGGCGGTGACTTAGGCTGGACACTGGCAACCGGTTTATCGTTACTGGTCTGGTTTATCTATGCGCCGCACTGTCTGGCAACTTTGGCAACGGTAAAACGTGAAACAGGTTCATGGAAAACTGTGGGCTTTATGACAGTTTATCTGTTTGGTCTGGCATATATCATGTCATTCCTGACTTATCAGATTGCTTCACACTATTTCGGTTAATACTGACTGAAATAGTACAATGAAGGGGAGATTGAAATGATTGAAATTCTGATTGTGACGTCACTGGTGCTTTGGAGTGCAGTGGTGGTATTTAAGAAGGTATTTCCGAATACTTCACGCTCGGTCTTCCTGAAGCTATCCAATGCTTGTGAAGCCCAAGGCTGGCATAAGCTGGCGAAATGGTTAAAACCTGCGATGGCCAGCGGCTGTGGAGGCAATTGTGCCTGTCCGGCATCCGAGCAGCCAGCAGAGAAAAAGCCTGCTCAGCAAGCAGTGAAATGGAAATAATTTTCCAGCAAAATTAAAAGTGAAAAAGCCATCATTTTTATGATGGCTTTTTTATGCAATATACAAAAAAATCTGCAGAAAGATGAAACAGAAAAAGCATTCAAAACGGCAAAGTGCTAACATTTCAAAAGTTTCAAATTAGACCAGAACATGAGGCAAAAATGTTAATACAACGTGGTGGACTTAAGGTCGTTGCAGGACTTGGAATTTCAGGTGTTGCAGCAGTCAATTTCTTATATGACAAGGGCTACCGCGTTGCAGTAACAGACTCCAGGGCAAATCCACCGGGGTATGACCAGATTCCTGCCGAAGTACAAACCAGCTTTGGTAAATTTGACCAGGAATTATTGCTATCAGCAGAAGAAATCGTCATCAGTCCGGGGCTTGATCCGAAACTTCCTGAAATTCAGGCAGCGATTGCCAAAGGTATTCCGGTGGTGAGTGAAATCCAGATTCTGCGCCGTTCTACCGATAAACCCATTGTTGCGATTACCGGTTCAAATGCCAAAAGTACCGTCACCACATTAATTGGTCTGATGGCCGCAGATGCGGGTAAGAAAGTGGCCGTTGGTGGCAACCTTGGCCGTCCTGCGCTGGATCTGACCAAAGATGATCCTGAACTTTATATTTTAGAGCTTTCAAGTTTTCAGCTGGAAACCACGTCGAATCTGAATGCTGAAGTGGCAGTCGTGCTGAATATGAGCGAAGACCATCTGGATCGTCATGGTGACATGATGGGCTACCACACAGCAAAACACCGTATTTTCCAGGGTGTCAAAAAAGTGGTGTATAACCGCGATGATTCACTGACTCGTCCACTGGTTCCGGATGTAACGCCAATGCAAAGCTTTGGTTTAAATGCACCTGATATAAACCAATACGGCGTGTTACGTGACACGGATGGCACGATCTGGTTAGCGCGTGGACGCGAACGTTTATTGAAAAGTTCTGACATGTATATTCAAGGCACGCACAATGTCGCGAATGCTTTGGCCTGTTTGGCTTTAGGTGAAGCAATTGGCTTGCCAATAGACAGCATGCTGGAAACACTAAAAACCTTTAAAGGTTTGGAACATCGCTGTGAATTTGTCAAAGAAGTTAATGGTGTGCGTTATTATAACGACTCTAAAGGTACCAACATCGGTGCGACTCTGGCAGCTTTAGACGGTCTAGGTGCGGCGATCGAAGCACAAGGTGGGAAAGTTGCAATCATTCTCGGTGGTGAGGGCAAAGGCCAGGACTTCACTGCTTTACGTAATTCATTGTCTAAATACGCGAAGGTAGCAGTGTTGATTGGTGTAGATCGTCCAATCATTGAAGCAGCAATTGAAGGAACCACGACACTTGTGCATGCGGAAAGCCTGCAGGAAGCAGTAGAAATCTGCCAGAGCAATACCCAGCCACATGATGTCGTGCTATTGTCTCCGGCATGTGCAAGTTTTGATATGTTCTCAGGCTATCCTGAGCGTGGCCATCAGTTCGTTGCGTATGTCAACGCACTTAATTAAGAACAACAAGGATTCGTGATATGGCTGAGTTTGCTCAGACTGCGATCAATAAAATTACTCAAATCTACGAGCAGTGGCTACCTAAGTTACCCGCTGAAGTTAATCCACGTAATGTGCTGATTTTCTGTGTATTGGCTTTGCTATGTATTGGTTCGATTATGGTGGCATCCGCCTCGATGCCGTATGCAGAACGAATTAATGGCAATGCCTTTCACTACATTACCCGACATGCCATCTCGATTGGGGCTGGGGCAGCAGTCGCCTATGCTACTTATAAGATTCCTTTAAATCGCTGGTTTAACAGTACTTTCTTTTTATGGTTTGTGACCATTCTGCTGCTATTGGCAGTATTACTGGTCGGTACTGAAGTCAATGGTTCCAAGCGCTGGATTCGTCTTGCTGGCTTTACCTTGCAAGCTTCCGAAGTAGCGAAGGTGATGATGGCAATTTTCACCGCAGACTACGTAGTACGTCGTGCTGAAGAGGTACGCAACAAAATTTCCGGTTTGGGGCGCTTAAGTATCATCATGGGGGCAACCATCCTGTTGGTTATGCTTGAGCCGGACTTGGGGGCAACTGTGGTCATCACGTTAACCATGCTTGGGGTATTCTTCCTGGCAGGTGCACCGTGGAACCAGTTTGGTCTGGCCTTCGGCGTCATTATTGGCGCGTTGATCGCTGCAATTGCTTTTGAGCCATATCGTCTGCAGCGTTTCCTGTCTTTCTCGAATCCTTGGGAAGATCCGCTGGGTACGGGTTATCAGCTATCCAATGCGCTCATGGCTTTTGGTCGTGGAGAATGGACGGGTGTCGGTCTGGGACACAGTATTCAGAAAATGTCTTACCTACCTGAAGCGCATACCGATTTTATGCTGGCAATTCTGGGTGAGGAATTCGGTTTTCTGGGCATTGCGATCGTTCTGATTCTGTCTTTCAGCATGATTGTCTGCTGTATTCGCATTGGTCATCGTGCCCTGAAAAACCATTACCTGCGTGCTGGCTATCTAGCATATGGCATCAGTATTATTTTCCTGTTACAGGTTTTAGTGAATGCAGGCATGAACATGGGCATGCTGCCAACCAAGGGTTTGACCCTGCCATTTATCAGTTATGGTGGTTCTTCGCTGATTATGTGTGCCATGATGATCAGCCTGATTCTCAAGATTGATGCCACGACTCGTGAAAGTAATCCAAGCCGTGAGGAATCAAGCTTCTAGATTAGACTGACGGTTCGAGTCAGGCTGGGCATGGTCGAGAACTGTGCTTGGCATGACCGTACCGCAGTGATTGCAGCGCACAAAAGCATCCTTGGCTTTCGACAGGGGAATCAAGGGAATAAAGAATAAGGAAAAATAATTACGCTGCTGTCTCAGCTCGTAACCGGCTCGGGTTCGGCACACTGGACATAAGAACTGACTTTTTTCGATGACTTTGGTTTTCGGTCCAACACCAAAAATAAAAAACATAGACTGACTTCCACCTGAATTTTTCTTTAGCTTAAGCCAAAACAGCCCTTTATAAATAGTAGCCTTGTAGCTCAGTTGTGTGTGGAATCCGTTCGATATTCCATTGTGCCACTGCCTGTTTCAGCATTTTTTCCGGAGTATCCAGTTCAACTTCAGCCTGGTGCAAAGCTTTAAGTACCTGTTTTAATAATTGCGGCGCCTGAGTTAAATCCAGTGCTTGCGCCAGATTCTGTTTAGAGAGTTTCTGACCCTGATCATTCATTGCGAGTGGCAGGTGCATATACTGCAGACGAGGGTAGCCGAGCAATTGGCCTAGATAAATCTGACGTTCGGTATTATCCAGCAGGTCCGCGCCACGTACCACATGAGTTATACCTTGCAGGTAATCATCCACCACGACTGCCAGCTGATAGTTAATGATGCCATCACGGCGCTTCAGGACAAAATCTCCCAGATCATGCTTAAGATTAGAGCAATGATGACCTTGCAACGGATCATCAAAACAGATTTCGACATCTTCAACTTTTAAGCGAATCGCCTGATGTTCGAAAGCTAAGCCTAAATCACGGCAGGTATCCTGATAGATATGATTGGAACCGAGCATCTTGCGCGTACATTGGCAGGCATAGACCAGACCCTGCTGACGTAGCTGTTCAATCACACCATCATAAATGTCCAGGCGGTCTTTTTGAAAAATGATTGCGGCATCGGGATCGAAACCAAAGACATCCATGGCACGAAGAATATGATCTTCACTACCGGGATAAATGCGGGGAATATCGGTGTCTTCAATACGAACCAGCCATTGACCCTGATGGGCACGGGCATCGCAGTAGCTGGCGACTGCAGTAATGAGGGAACCAAAATGTAAAGGGCCGGTTGGCGATGGCGCGAACCGACCTGAGTAGCGAGTTAGCGAAACATCGTTTCGCCGCTGCGCATGAGGAGCATGCTCCGCAAGGGAGCTGTGCTCGGCTGAGGAATTCTCAACAGTCACGATTAACCGTTATTTTGCTTCTCTTTGATTTCAGCAAGAGTCTTACAGTCAATACATAAAGTCGCAGTTGGACGAGCTTCTAAACGACGCAGACCGATTTCGATACCACAAGTTTCACAGAAACCGTAGTCATCATTTTTGATTGCTTCGATAGACTGTTCGATTTTGCGGATCAGTTTACGTTCACGATCACGGGTACGTAGTTCAATCGCAAATTCTTCTTCTTGTGTTGCACGGTCGTTTACATCTGGAAGTGCCGTATTTTCGTCTTGCATGGTATTCAGCGTACGGTCAACTTCAGTCATCAACTCAGCTTTCCAAGCCAGCAGAATCTGGCGGAAGTGCTCAAGCTGACCTTCAGACATGTATTCTTCATTTTTTTTCGGTTGATAAGGTTCGATACCAAATAAGCTAGCAGTAGAACCACCTTCAGTCGTTTTTGGCTTAGATTTGCGCACACGTTTTGTAGCTTTTTCATCTACCACATCAGTTTGTTCATCTAAGACTTGATTTTGGTTGTCATTCGCCATTTAGGGCATTCCTCATCATATGCGTAGGTAACTACGCAAAAAACATGGTGATATGCAAATTTTTATCCACCCTGAAGAAGGATTATCCTCCTATGGGGGTCGTCATCATATAGACTTTTTATGCGTTTTGATAGTCTTTGATGGCGGGATTGTAGATATCACGTTTCCTTTAAGAGCAATAAAGTAAAGCAAAAAAAACAAATTGAAAAGTTAATAACCTGAAATTTCAGTATTAATTTTAGCTTGCTTTAAAACTACCCTTTGAATGTAAGTCTGGTACTCACCATTGTCTTTTAATTGTAATACGCGATAGCCGGGCTGTGCCTGGTCTAAGGCAAAATTTTCGCTCAAGGGTTTGAACTGTACACTGGTTGAAGGGGTAGACAGATAGCGTACGCCCTGCCATTTATTTTCAGAATCCTGATGCACATGTCCAAATAGCACCATTTTGACATTGGTATGTCGTGCAATCACATCTTTCAATGCTTCTGAATTTTTCAGCCGATGCTGGTCAATCCAGTGTGATTGCATCGCAAAAGGATGATGATGACAGGCCACGATCACATACTGCTTGCTATGTTCAAGCAATAACTGTTCCAGCTGATCCAGCTGTTTTTGTTCTACCCAGCCATCGACCCGGCCTTTTACAGCACTGTTGAGCAGAATTAACGTCCAGCAACCAAAGCTAATCGCATGCGCTTCATCACTATTTTTATAAAAAGGGAAAATAGCGAGATAATCATCATGATTACCCGGAATCTGATAATGCGGCACATTCCAGGCCTGCATAAATTGTAAGTAACGTTGATAGGTAGATTCTGCTGCAACCTGGGCCAGATCTCCGGTATGTACCACCGCATCAATATGCGGAAAACGGTGCTGAATGTCGTGTACGACCTCTAAAAAGCTTTGCTCCGGATTCATGCGGGCAAATTCAAGCTCAGGCTGGTCCATCAGATGCGTGTCTGAAATCTGGATGAGCGTCCAGACTTTTTCAGATGCAGGAGTAGAGGTCTGTGTCATCTGATCTACTCCTTTGGATAGGCTGTTGAGATATGTTGCTGTAACCATTGTAATGCCATAATGACGGGCGCATTTTTGAGGCGGTTATAACGGAATAATTCTGGAAGGTGGGCATAATCAAAAATATGCAGCTGGATATTTTCCCCTTCATCCGGCATGCCATGTACACCGCCATGTTCAGGCAGTTCTGCCTGAGCCACATAAAGGTGGAACAGTTCAGAGCAGGCACCCGCTGAAGGATAGAAACTATACAGATGTTGCAACTCCTGGATTTCACAGCCAGATTCTTCCAGTGCTTCACGACGGATGCAGTGCTCTGGAGATTCATCACCATCTAAAACCCCGGCGATGATTTCTAACTGCCATGGGGAATCGGTATCATCCAGTGCACCAATACGGAACTGCTCGATCAAGGCAAATTTTTGTTGTTGGTCATTATAAATCAGCACCCCAGCTGCAGGACGCCGCGCAATCAGTTCACGCTGAATCGGAGGAATATATTCCTTGCTCTCAAAAAGACGATGACTCAGCTGCACTTTTTCGACTTTCACGAATCCTTGATACAGATATTCGCGCTGTTGCAGGTCGACATCATTATAGTTATAGGACGCTTGCTGAATAATCTTCATAAATCAGAAAAGGATGAAAACATTTATTTCATCCTATCTGAGTTTTTAGCAAAAACAACTGATTTTCAGTGGGAATTAGACTTTATGATATAAATTTCGACCACTTTCAATGAAGCTGGTTTTCATGCTGTTAAGACCTGCTTCAACCTCTGGATCGAGCTCTGCTGCCTGCTGTGCATTTTTCTGATTATTCGCATAATCCCGCACATTCTGGGTGATCTTCATCGAACAGAATTTCGGACCACACATCGAACAGAAATGCGCTGACTTGTGTGCCTCTTTCGGCATGGTCTCATCATGCATGCTGCGCGCCGTATCCGGATCCAGACTCAGGTTAAACTGGTCTTCCCAACGGAACTCAAAACGGGCTTTGGATAGGGCATTGTCACGTGCCTGTGCACCCGGATGGCCTTTGGCCAGATCCGCTGCATGCGCGGCAATCTTGTAGGTGATGATACCGTCTTTCACATCCTTTTTATTTGGCAGACCCAAATGTTCTTTTGGCGTCACATAACATAGCATCGCGGTGCCATACCAGCCGATCATCGCGGCACCAATGGCTGAAGTAATATGGTCGTATCCCGGAGCGATATCGGTGGTCAGTGGTCCCAATGTATAGAAAGGCGCTTCTTTGCAGACTTCCAGTTGCAGATCCATATTTTCCTTGATCATATGCATTGGCACATGGCCTGGACCTTCGATCATCACCTGTACATCATGTTCCCAGGCACGATGGGTCAGTTCACCTAAAGTACGTAGCTCGGAGAATTGCGCTTCATCATTGGCATCCTGAATACAGCCCGGACGCAGACCATCACCCAGACTGAATGAGACATCATAGGCTTTCATGATTTCACAGATTTCATCAAAGTGCGTGTACAGGAAGTTTTCCTGATGATGGGCCAGACACCACTGCGCCATGATTGAACCACCACGGGATACAATCCCGGTCAGACGGTTCGCAGTCAGTGGGACATAACGTAATAACACGCCAGCATGAATCGTAAAGTAATCCACGCCCTGTTCGGCCTGCTCAATCAGGGTATCTTTAAAGATTTCCCAGGTCAGGTCTTCGGCTACGCCATTCACTTTTTCCAGCGCTTGATAAATTGGCACAGTACCGATTGGCACAGGGGAGTTACGGATAATCCATTCGCGGGTTTCATGAATATTCTGACCTGTAGACAAATCCATAATCGTGTCAGCACCCCAGCGGGTTGCCCAGGTCATTTTTGAAACTTCTTCTTCAATCGATGAACCCAGTGCCGAGTTACCGATGTTGGCATTAATCTTGACCAGGAAATTACGCCCGATGATCATCGGTTCGCATTCAGGGTGGTTGATATTGGCTGGAATAATGGCACGACCCGCTGCAACTTCCTGACGCACGAATTCTGGTGTGATTTCAGTCAGGTTTTTCGCACCAAAGTTCTGTCCGGCATGCTGGCGCATATCAACACCTTCACGCTGGCGCAGATTTTCACGGATGGCGATGTATTCCATTTCCGGTGTAATAATGCCTTGCTTGGCATAGTGCATCTGGCTGACATTGTGACCGCGTTTGGCACGACGGGGTTTTTGAATATGTGCAAAGCGGATATTGGCAGTACGGATATCGCGTAGGCGCTGGCGACCAAATTCGGAACTTAAGTCTTCTAGTACTTCGCTATCACCACGCTGTTCAATCCAGCTTTCGCGTACATGCGGCAGACCTTTGTTCAGGTCAATCGTGATTGCAGGATCGGTATAAGCACCAGACGTGTCATACACCATTAAAGGTAGATTTTTTTCACCGCCCAGGCCAGTCGGCGTATCTGTCAGTGAGATTTCACGCATTGGCACCTGAATATCAGGGCGTGAACCTTGAATATAGACTTTGCGGGAAGCTGGTAAAATACGGGTGAGATCTCGAGCTTCCTGCTCATGATGAGCATCGGTTGCGGGAGTGGAGAGATTCGTTAATTGGTTCATGGCAATGATCCTTAGAATGACATCAACGAATCAAGCACGACCAAAAACGCAGGCGGATCTATCTTATAGATAGAAAGAGGGCTTTAAGTTTTTAGAGGCTTGATTCCTACGCAGGTCTTAACCTGATCAGGTTCAACGGTACTCACCATCAAATTGCACTCTAAAAGGCTATTTTGGTGATCTCAGCGAGTGATTACTCGCGCTCCGTCAAGCTCAGGCGATCATATAATAGTTAGGGGATAAAAAGTAGACGTGATTCGCTACTTTCTAGCAGAAATATGCAGTAAAGATTTCAGGGAAAAAGGCTGTTATAAACAGATGGCGTCCCTGAAACAGTCTTTTTTATAGTCTTGGGCTGGCATCTGAATTCCGGAATAATGTGCAATCTGTTCCCAGGTTGAACGGTTCTGATATTCGCTGTCAAGCACCTGTTTGCGCTGCTCTTCATTCATATCCAGAAATTCTAGAAAGCGTTGTGCCTTGGAAGTGATGCCACCTTCATTGCCTTTAGACAGACCGATAATGGTTTCCAGATGGCTATGATCAACGGCATAACGATCCCGATAATCCTGGGAAATTGGCGCACTATTCATGCCATGAAACAGGAAATAATTATATTGCTGTAGCAGATATTCAGCATCCTTTTGGTAAGGGCTTTGCGGAAAACGCTTGAGATAATCCTCCCAGTCCAGAATACGCGCAGCAATTTCAGCAGGTTCAATCATTAAGCGTTGTTGCGTGAATACTGGTTCAAGATTCTGCTGAGATAAAGTTTCAATAAAAGCACGTTCTGCTGCCGGGAGATAAGGTGCAAAGATACGAGCCAAATATTCAGGACTACGACGATAAGTCAGTTGCTGTTCTCCTTGCTCCACCACTTCGACATATGCTTGTCCCTTATGTTTAAGCAGGTACTGGTCACGTGCAGTCAGTTCAACAAAATGACTTTGCTGAATGGTCGGATGTTGAGCCATTTCCAGCGCATATTGTTCAAATGCACGTTGCTGGGCTGGTGTTCTTTCAACTTTCAGGAAACGGCTATACATGGCATTGGCATGACGCATCAGGTTTTTTTGCTGTTTATGCTCTAACAGTGGCAGACACACTTTAAGATTCTGATTGATCTGCTCAAGCGCAAAAGTCGTGCGCTGGTCATCAATTTCAGCCATCTGTTTTTCAATATTCTGGCACATTAGGCTAAAATCTTGAGTTGCAGTATTTTTCTTGACACTGGTTTCAGCAGGCTCAATTTCGACCTGCGGCTGTTTGGGCTGCTGACAGGCAAGCATCAGCAACAGCAACAGGGCAAGGCAGCTGGCAACTAAAATTGAGGAAAAACGTGTAGACACTATAACTCTATGCTCTGATACAAATAATGAATAACAGCGGGGAATGCGCCTATTGTATACATCTTGTGCCAACAGACTGTTTAGTATTGTGAAGCTGTTTGTTAAGCTGTTGTCATCGATTCAAAAATGTGAATCAATATAGGATAAGTTCACTTATTTGAATTAAAAAAATTAATAAAAATCATACGTAAGTTTAGGAATAGACAAGTAATATTTGTATCACTTTAAGATTCAAGCATTTGGCTATATTTCGTTATGTATGACGATACAGCAGTTAGGGATTCACATTATAAATGAAGATAAAATTCATCCTTAGTGCCAGCCTATTGTGTTCAAGTTCTGCCGGATGGGCACTGGACTTGGTTGAGGCGTATGAACGTGCCAAACAAAATGATCCAAACTGGCAGGCCAATGTACTGCAATATGAAGCCGACCAGCTGAATCTTGGAATTGCCAGCGGCAATTTACTTCCAACTGTAAGCCTGTCGGGAAATGTGACCCGAAAAAACCAGTCGACTGATAATTCTGGAACACAAGGCTTGCCTGCGGAATTTGGGGAATTACAGGGTTCAAGTACAACCACCCGACAGATTGCTGTGACTGCGCGTCAACCTTTGTTTCGCTGGGATGCCTGGCAAGGCTACAAGCAGGTCAAAACCTCAGTAGAACTGAGTGAAGTCAATTTGCGTCTGCAGAAGCAGCAGCATATTTTGCAGGTAGCGGAAGCTTATTTTAATGTACTGCGTCAGCAATCCCTGACTGGTGCATATTTGCAGGAAGAGCAGGCGCTGGCTGAACAGTTGCGCATGATGAATGCCAAACTCAAAGAAGGTCTGGTTGCACGCAGTGATGTCAGCGAAGCCAATGCCCAATATCAAAGTGCCCAAGCCAACCGAATCGCCACACAAGTACAGTTGGTGTTGGCACAGGAGCAACTGGCGCAGTTAATTGGTCCTTATCAGGATAATCTGGCGGTCCTACGCAATGATTTCCAGTTCCAGAAACCATTACCAGCCAATATCCAGTCCTGGACCGAACTGGCACAAAGCCAGAACCTGGAAATTCTACAGGCTCGTCTGCAAAAACGTTATTCCGAAGATGCCAAACGTGTTGAAGAAGCAGCACGCTATCCGCAAGTTGAAGCAGTGGCAACTTATGGTTATTTGAAACAGACGCCAGAAACCGTTTTATCTTCTAATGGAGACTTTGATCAGGTCGGAGTAGAGGTCAACTGGAATCTGTTTAGCGGTGGCCGTACCAGCAAGAATATCCAAAAAGCAGGGGTGCTGGTGCAGCGTAGCGATGCCCAGCTGGATGCTGCGATGCGTAGAGCCAATACCGATGTGAAACAGTCTTATCTACAGGTGGAAACAGATGAAGCCAAGCTGAATGCCCGCAAGGCGGCAATGGAATCAGCAGAAATTGTTTCCCAAGCATCCCGAGCACAATATCAGGAAGGGCTGAAAGCTATGGTGGATGTGCTGCTGGCACAGCGTAATGCTTTTTCTGCCAAAACTGATTATCTGAATGCTAAGTATGATTACCTGATTCATGTGCTGCAGTTGCAGGCCTCAGTAGGGCAGCTCAATGAACAGCAGCTAGCGGAAATGAATGCCTGGCTAGTAGAATATAACTAAAATCTAGCAAGCTCTTTTGAATAGATTGCCACCCTACTTTCATTATTGCAGTGCTTTAGGACAGGGGGGATTTCTCTCTAATACGGTTCGATGCAGCGTTAATTTTCTAGGTAAATAAAGCTATAAAGAGATGTCGATTTATAGTAAATTTTTATTATAAATTAATAAAAATGAAATCCTAATTATTTGTTTAAGATAGTGAATCATTTAAATGTTAATAATTTTTAAGCAATAAACCAATGTAAAAGTTACAAAAAATATATTTTTTAATAAAAAATAATACAAAAAAGCGTACAATTGTGCGAAATGTGATCCAATCTCCCTTGAAAGTGTGAAGTAGTTCTTGAATTCACGCAGGCATATTTAATGCAGCAGATATTTATATAAGAAAATATCCGCATTTCTTCTGATCACATAATTAATTCTATTTAGGATGGGTTAGGCATCCTATTAAGCAAATTCACGCATTGAAGAAAAAATCTATGATCATAGATGAAAATAAAAAAGCAGGGTCTGGGCTTTACTTTACTGTACAGCTTAAGTTCGTTGTAGCATTTATTGGTGCCTGCTTCTGGGCAGGATTTTCAATATGGATCGCTCAAGATTGGATAGATGATCTGAGTAATTATATTGGTCAATTTGCGGCTATTTTTTTCGTATATGGTATAGCTATTATTCCTGGTTTTATGAATTCATTTGCAGCTTTTAGTCTGCTGATGGATCGAAGACCGAAGCGAGAACCTTTACCCGTTTATCCTGGGATTACAATGCTGGTTGCTGCCTATAATGAAGCTGCCTCAATTAAAGATACACTGGTCAGTATTGCTCTGCAAAAATATCCAGGACCATTACAAGTAATTGTTATCAATGATGGCTCCCAAGATAATACAGCAGATATTGTTCGACAGGCTGAAGCCAAATATCCTTGGCTAGCCTTGCTGGATTTAAAGAAAAATGCAGGTAAAGCCAATGCATTAAATCAAGGTTTAAAAATTGCCGAGCATGATCTTATCATTACTGTTGATGCTGACTCTTACTTACATAAAGTGGCATTAATTAATATTGTTGAGCGCTACAAGTTAGATCCCCCTAATACACGTGCTGTGGCTGGCAAAATTCTGGTGCGTAATTCTCGTGAGAATATGCTTACCAAGGTGCAGGAATGGGATTATTTTCTGGGCATCGCTGCTACTAAACGTTTGCAATCTTTATATCAGGGAACCCTAGTTGCTCAAGGTGCTTTTTCTATTTATGACCGTGATGCATTAATTGAGATGGGAGGGTGGCCTGAATGTGTAGGTGAGGATATTGTGCTGACCTGGGCTTTATTAAAAGCAGGCTATCGTGTTGGGCATTGTGAGGACGCCTGTTTATTTACCAATGCCCCCATGACTCTTAAAGTCTTTGTCAAACAACGTCAGCGTTGGGCACGTGGTATGATCGAAGCCTTTATTAAACATCCCGCTATTTTAATTAAACCAAGATTGTCTACATTTTTTATTCATTGGAATTGATTTTTTCCCTGGTTAGATATTGCTTTTACTTTTGGCTTTATCCCGGGGCTCATCTTGGCATGCTTTGGACACTATTGGATCGTTGGGATTATGACTCTTGCACTATTGCCACTGGCATTCCTACTTGGTCTACTTAATTACAAGATTGAGCGGAGCATGTTCAAAGATTTAGATCTCAAAGTAAGAAAAAATTTTGTTGGTTTCTTACTGTATGTGCTGACCTATAGTTTTCTGCTACAACCCGCCAGTATTTTATGATATCTGGATGAAGTCTTCAGAACAAGAAAAACCTGGGGGACAAAATAAAATGAGAAGTTATAAAATCAGTCTGTATGGTGTTGCTTTAATCATTAGCATGACGAGTACCAGTAATTATGCAGATGTATTACAAGAACAGCAAACTGAAAAAGAGCATGCGGCTGGAACAGAATTCTTTTTCAGTGACGATAGTGAAGGTTTTCAGACTCGTAAATTATCAGCAGAATTTTTGCCTCAATATGAAGATGCCGATCATTATTTAGGGGTACGTGGCAGTGCTTATCAATATAGAGCTGATGACTGGCAACGCGATGGTCAGAAGATCTCATTTATTGGACGTGATATTGAATCTGCTACCGCTAATGGCTGGGTCTTAGAAGCGGGGCTATTCGAGCAAGGTGATCATACTTTATTAACCTTCGATGGTAGTTATCGTACGCCTCTTGCAGAAAAGACAGCTATTGAAGTTTTTGCTAACCGAGATTGGGTTGAAACCCAAGCTGCTTTAGAACATGGAACACATTTTACTTTTGTGGGTGCTGCACTGGATCAAGGTCTGGGAGATCATGTCACCGTAGTAGGAGTAGCGGGTTCACAGCTCTTTTCAGATGATAACCGCCGTGATCATGGACGAGTTAGGCTTATCTATCAGCCTTCACTTGACCTAGGCCTGACATTGCAAGCCCGATATCGCACTTATCGCAGTAGTGAGACGGATGTAGGGGGCGAGTACTTCAATCCGAAAGATTATCAAGAAAGCATGTTTGCTATTGGCTGGCGTAAACGTATTTCCGGATGGACCACCGGTATTACTGCCGGGCTAGGCCGTGAAAAAATTAATGATGATGCTAGTCAGAACACACGATTATTTGAATTGAACTTACAAAGTCCTGTACGTAGTGAGCAGTTTTTACGCCTGAATGCCGGATATAACCGCAGTGCTTCTTTCTATGGGCCAGATTATAACTATCGTTATGTTCGAGGTGAGTGGATTTTACGCTTTTAGGCAAAGTGAACTGGTTTGCTGAATAGCGGTCTATTAGGCCGCTTTTTCTTTAGATCTATGTTTGAGGGAATAGAACTTTTTCAGCTTTTTAACTATGTGTTTCCTCTTCTGCATCTTCCTCAAAGGTCTTCGCAATCTTTTCAATATTGAGGCTCTTTGCCATCGCGTCAAAGATTTGCTTATACACGCCGTCCTGATGATAAAGCTGATCATGCTCGCCATGTTCAGCAATCGCGCCTTCTTTCATCACGTAGGTATAATCCGCATCAATAATCTGCGACAGGCTATGCGAGATAATAATCACGGTACGACCTTGCTTGATCTGATCCAGACTCTGCTTGATCTGTTCAGCAGCAATGGCATCCAGGCTGGCAGTCGGTTCATCCAGAAAAATAATCGGCGGATTTTTCAGGAACATGCGTGCCAAGGCAATGCGCTGCTGCTGTCCACCAGAAAGCTGCAAGGCATCGGAATCATAACCATTGGGCAACTGTAAGATCTGTTCATGAATCGAAGCTTTCTGTGCGGCCTCAATGACATCTTGCATACTGGCACTGGTCCTGCCATAACGGATATTGTCAAAAATCGTGCCCTGAAAAATATGATTTTTCTGTAGAACCAAGCCAATATGATCACGTAAATACTGGGTGTCATAATCCTGAAGATCAATACCATCCAAGGTGATCTTGCCTTGCTGCGGTTCATAAAATTTATCCAGTAAACTAATCAAAGTCGATTTACCCGCACCCGATAAACCGACCAGCGCAGTGATCTTGTTAGGGCGGATTTCCATGTTGATATCTTTTAGGGCATGGTGTCCATTCGGATAATAGAATTCGACATGGCTCAGCTGAAATTTGCCCTGAATAGGTGGTTTCTGCTGTCCACTGGATTCAATTTCATGATCTGCTTCCAGAATATTAAAGAAGCTCTCGGAATAGATCATGGCATCATTAACTTCATCATAAATCCGGTGCAATGAACGGATCGGTGCCGAGACATTATTAAACAGCAGCACGTGATACATGATCATGCCAATACTCATCTGACCAGCAAGCACAAAATAAGCGGTCAGAATAATGATAAGGACGATGCCAATCTGCTCAATAAAGGTTTTCAGACCATCAAACAGAAAACTGGTTTGACGGGTTTTCATCTGATTATCGGTCAGTTCACGCTGTAGGTCGAGCTGCTTTTCGGACTCAATCGACTCACGGTTAAAGGATTTAATTACGGTTATCGAGTTAATAATACTGAGAATGCCCTGACTCTTTTTCTCGCGACCGTCTCTTAAACTACGGCGCCAGCCGCCCAGTTTTTGCGCCTGTTTGTAGGTCAGCCAGAAGTAAATTGGTACAATCGCCGTGGCTACCATCCCCACATAAATATTGGCATAGTACATCAGGCCCAAAGCTACAATCGCGCTGGTAAATAGCGGCAGGATATCAATAAAGAAGATCTGCACCAGACGCGTCAGTGAGCTAATACCACGGTCAATACGGGTTTGCAATTTGCCGGCCTGGTTATTGTCCTGATTAAAAAAAGCCAATCGATAGGTCAGAAACTTTTCAATAATGCCTTGTGCCAGATCCTGAGATACAAAAATTCGCAACTTTTCCCCATAGAATTTTTGTCCAAACTGCACGAAAGCATTAATCACTTCTTTCACCAGCAAGATCGCTGAAATGGTAATCAGGATATGCCAGCCCTCATTCAGTCCTTCACCTGCTTCAAGCAGCTTATTGATACTGTCGACTGCATATTGCAAAGTGATCGCGTTGACCTGAGCGGTAAATGAACCGATCAGGGTCAATATCAGGGTCGCAATCACCAGCAGCCGGTAAGGACGGACAAAGGGACGCAGCTTGTGAAAGAGTTGCCAAAGATCCATGCAGTATTATTTTTATTGTGAAAGTTAAAACAAGTTTATGCCCCTGAATGATCATTCACAAGAAGCTGATTTGTATTGATTTGTGCAATTTTAGTTGTGTGCAGAAAGCGAAAATGACAGGATAAAAGCTCTAAAGAGAATGAAACTGACATGACACTGGATTTGTTTTCGCCCCAGCCTCAAACCAATCTTTTGCCCTGTGACGGGGTAGTAGAAGACCATGGTCTGATTTTAAATGGAGAGCAAAGTCAGAAATATCTCGACTATTTTTTGCAGCATCTGGCTTGGGAGCAGGATGAGGTTTTCCTTTTTGGCAAGCACCATGTCACTGCCCGTAAAATTGCCTGGTATGGTGATGCAAATTACCAATACCATTATTCGGGCAGCTTGAAGAAAGCCCATATCTGGCAGCCAGCATTATTGAGATTGAAACAGCATATTGAACAGCAGGTAGGTCATCCCTTTAATTCCTGTCTGGCCAACCTGTATGAACATGGTCAGCAGGGCATGGGCTGGCATAGTGATAATGAAGCCAGTTTGATGTCAAAACAGCATGAAACTGTCATTGCTTCTTTAAGTTTTGGTGCTACCCGCAAAATGCGTTTTAAACATAACTATACTGGGGATCTGGTAGAGTTGCTGCTTCAAAGTGGGCAGCTGATTGTGATGCGTGGGCAAACCCAGCAGTTCTGGAAACATCAAATTACCAAGACCACTAAAGTCATTACACCAAGGATCAATCTGACCTTTCGCTATTTTTATCCCGAAAATTAGAGATATAGAAGGAGCAAGATTACATGCGTATTTATTTAAGATTTCTTGTTTCGCCTATCCATTTAGAAAAGTATCCATTTGGATGCTTTTTATTTTAAGGATTCACTCCGACCGGATGTCGATACCAGCTTTCAATAAATAGCGCTGCTGCAATACTGTCAGCCGCTAACTTTTTAGCTCGACCTTGAGTCTGATAACTCTCTAATTCATCCCGCGCTTCACGTGTAGTGAGACGTTCATCGACCATCAAGGTTTCAATATTGGTTTGATGACGTAAACGGCGGGCAAATTTGCGTGCACGCGCAGAAAGTTCAGATTCTGTATCATCCATATTCAGCGGCAGGCCGACTAAAAATAAAGTCGGTTGATATTGCTTGACAATTTTCAGTAGTGTATCCCAGTTGGGAATTCCATCTTTCATGGGAAATAAAGCAAGAGGGTTGGCACTTTCAATCAGGGATTGTCCAACCGCCATGCCCATTTTTTGTGTACCAAAGTCAAACGCCATAATCATCTGTGGCGCGTTTACATCAGGCATGTCCAATCTCAGAAGACAACCAGTTTCGATCTACGCCCATCTTTTTATAGGCAGCATCCCAACGGTCGTCATAAGGTAAATTAAAAATTAAATCCATATCCGATTCACAGATCAGCCACTCACCTTTAGCAATTTCTTTTTCCAACTGGCCTTTACCCCAGCTAGCATAGCCAAGTGCAATCTGGTAACGTCCGACACCTTGGTTATGGGCGATGGCATCTAGAATATCCTTGGATGTGGTAATACAGACATTTTCACCGACGGCAATTGAAGAATGCCAGGTAGGCTGACCGGTGTGCAGCACAAAACCGGCTTCAGGTCGCAATGGGCCCCCTTGCAACACTTCATGAGGATTGACATTATCTGCTTCGATTTCAAGATCATTCAATAATTCTTTGATCTGAATGCCTGCAGGTCGATTGATAATGATGCCTTGCGCTCCATCTTCGTCATGTCGTGCGAGATAAATGACCGTGTTGGCAAAAAAATCGTCACGCATTTCTGGTGGAGCAATCAGACAACGGTGTGTCAAATATTGTTTGTTCACCGAAAAGCTTCTCCTTAAAATCAATTTCTTGGCAAAGAAATCGTGTGATCTTCACCTTTAACTTACTAGAGCTTTGTTAATTCACCAACAGTTTTTTGTGAGCATTGTAATATTTTTAAACATGCTGAAACTTTAACTGACGTAACTGACGCGCGTGTTGCAGTGTTGTTTCATTAATTTCCACACCGCCTGTCATTCGTGCAAGCTCTTGAATACGTTCATCTTCTTCTAGATCAAGAATTGTGCTGCTAGCCGGATCGGTTTGCTGCTTTTTCACCAGCAGATGCTGATCAGACTGTGCTGCGACCTGTGCCTGATGAGTGATACACAGAATTTGTACATGCTGCGCCAGATCGGCTAACAGACGTCCCACAATTTCCGCCGTGCCCCCACTGATGCCAACATCAATCTCATCAAAGACCAGAACTTCAGCTTCAGTTTTTTCAGCATTCATCACTTGCATTACCAGTGCAATACGGGACAGTTCACCACCGGATGCCACACGTGCCAGCGGCTGTGCCGGAATACCTTTATTGGCAGTAAATAACAACTGAATAAAGCTCAAGCCTTCACTGTTTGGTTCATCGAGTGGTTCAAATTTAAATTCAAAATAAGCTTCTGGCAGGGCAAGCTGTTTGACCTGTTCCGTCAGTTGTTTCGCCAATGGACCAGCTGCTTCACGACGAATCTCATCCAGATGCCGTGCTTTGGCCAGAAACTCCTGATAAGACAATTCGACTTGTTCCGCCAGTGTTTCTGGATCTTCGAGCTGATGCAATTGCGCTAGTTCAGCCTGCCAGGTTTCATACTCTTCCTTTAATAATTCAGGTTGGGTACGGTATTTACGTGCCAGACGGTGAAACACTTCAAGTTGTGAATTCAGCTCTTCCATACGTTCAGGATCAAAACTTTGACGATCCATAAAATGACGCAGGTTGGCTGTAGCATCTTCAATTTCACTCTGCGCATTGAGCAAAGAAGTGTGGATTTCAGAAAGCTGCTCACTACGACCAGCATGGGATTCTACACGACGCAGTATAGAGGAAAGCTCCTGATTAATATTCTGTTCCGCTTCATCCAGGCCATTCAGACTATAGACACAGTCCTGCATGATCGCTTCATGATGAGAGAGACGATCAAATTCCTGTTCAATTTCCTGATAATCAATCTGTACTACATCTTCAAGTTCTTCGAGCTGTAGTTCCAGTGTTTCCATGCGCTGTTTACGGGTGGCTTGAGCATCAAGCGCTGCCTGATGCTGGCGGATATTTTTATGCCAAGTACTGTATGCATCACGAACTGCCTGGGCGGGCTCATAAAAATTATAATAACGGTCCAACCAGTGTTTCGGGTAAGGCGGCTCCAGTAGCTGTTGCTGGCTGTGCTGGCTATACAGTTGTACCAGTAAACGGCCAATTTCTTTCAGTTCAGACAGACTGCTTGGACGGCCATTAATCCATGCCTTGCTACGTCCCGTAGCAAAAATCACCCGACGCAGATGGATTTCACCCGACTCATCATCCAGTTCATGCTCTTTAAGCCAAAGCGCTTCGGGACTATTGTCCTGATAACTGAAGGTTGCTGTCACATCGGCTTTTTCTGAACCATAGCGCACATAGTTGGTGTCGGTGCGTTCACCCAGACAGGCCGAGAGAGCGTCCAGCAATAAAGACTTACCAGCGCCGGTCTCGCCGGTGAGCACGTTAAAACCTTGATGAATATCAATGGCTAGGTGGTCAGCTAAGGCAAAGTTGATCAGAGTTAAATGTGTCAGCATACACGCATCCAAGCTGCGAAAAGTTTGATTGAAATCAAGTAGGATCTGATATGCATCAGATCATGTATGTCATTATAAATCAGGATGAAACCCTTTGATTCTATCTTATATTACGGTCAATGATACAAGCAGATTTTGTAGTATTGTCAGTATGCACGACTAAAGCAGGTCAATCTTCCCATAAAAGTGATTACTCCCTACAGTTCAGCGAATCCTACTAAATTTGATTTTGCATTGCAGAATTGTTCATCCTCCTTTAAATCACTTTATTTTATATATTTGCTTATTGAATATATGTACAAAATATATACAGAAAATTTTAAGCTGAGCTAGGCAAACTTCGATTGATTAGTTAGGAATGCGCATTTAAACTACAGCCATTCCAATATTATAAAACCCGTGCTCTGGAGATAAACGGATGTCAGCTCAGTTTGACCATGTTTCAGTACTTAAGAAATCAAATGTATATTTTGGCGGTCTGTGCATCAGCCATGTGGTTCAGTTTGAAGATGGTACGAAAAAAACCCTGGGAGTCATTCTACCGACTGAAACCCCACTTACATTTGAAACACATGTGCCTGAGCGTATGGAAATTATTTCCGGTGAGTGCCGTGTGCAGATTGCAGATAGCGAAGAAAGCGAACTGTTCCGTGCTGGTCAGTCTTTCTACGTGCCAGGCAATAGCCGTTTTAAAATCGAAACTGATGATGTATTAGATTACGTTTGTCATTTTGAAGGCTGATTTTATTATTTCATCTCCCTAACCGGACTGAAGCTGATCAGGAAATTTTCTGCCGAATCGGTTAAACTTAATTTATACAGAAATCCTGTGAAGCTGGCTTTGCAGGATTTTTCTTTTGCAGCATATTTCCCAAATTAATTTAGAGGTCGTTCATGGCTAAACCTGAGTATTTTTATGGCGTACATTCAGTTGAGTCATTACTGGAGCTTGAGCCTGAACGCGTCCTGACGCTGTTTACTCTGAAAGGTCGTGATGATCAGCGCTTAAAGCGTGTATTAGAGCTTGCTGAACCGTTTGGGATTAGTGTGCAACAGGCTAGTCGCGACAAACTGGAAAAACTGGCAGGTTTGCCGTTCCATCAGGGGGTGGTAGCAGCAGTACGTCCGCATCCAATTTTAAATGAAAAAGATTTAGAAGAGCTTTTAAAACAAGATTCGCAAGCACTTTTATTAGCGCTTGACCAAGTCACCGATCCGCATAATCTCGGTGCCTGTATCCGTACGGCAGCAGCCATGGGTGTTGTGGCTGTAATCGTGCCACGTGACCGTTCTGCAAGTTTGACACCGACAGCGCGTAAAGTCGCAGCCGGTGGTGCCGAAAAAGTTAAATTTATTCAGGTCACCAATCTGGCACGTACCTTGGGTCAGATCAAAGATGACTTTAATGTCCGCGTTGTGGGGACTATGCTCGATGAGAAAGCATTACCAATTCAGCAATTTGATTTTACTGGTACTGGTGTCTGCGTGGTAATGGGGGCGGAAGATACCGGTCTGCGTCCAATTACGCAAAGTCAGTGTGATCAAACGGTTTATATTCCGATGGCAGGCAACTTGCAAAGTTTAAATGTCAGTGTTGCAACAGGTATGGCTTTATATGAAGCCTGCCGTCAGCGTAATGCTTAACCCCTGATGAGATTATCCACACGTGCACAAGGTTATTTTTTCCTCTTAACGACCATGTGTATCTGGGGCGGTTTTACTTTAACCGCTCGCCTGAATGCAATCTGGCAGATCAGTGCCTGGGATATCGTCGCACTACGCTTCTCTCTGGCTTTTCTGATTCTCATGCCGATTTTAATCTATCGTAAAGAGGCTTCTTTTTTATTGAAAAAAGAATCTTTTATCCTGGCTATGATCGGTGGAGTGGTGTATTGCCTGTTTGCTTATAGCGCATTCCATTACGCGCCGACTGCCCATGCCGCCATTTTCTTGAATGGCTGCATACCGTTGTGTACCGCAGTGATGGCTTATTTTCTGATGAATCAGGCTTTTGATAAACATACCTGGATCAGTCTGAGCATTATGATCGGGGTGCTGTGTCTGATGAGCGTACTGATGTATCAGGAAACAGGTGTGGCCTTTGGGGCAGGGGATGTCCTGTTTTTCATCAGTGCGATTTTATGGGGGATATTTACGGTCTTGTTACGTAAATATCAACTGTCTGCCTGGCAAGCCATGTGTGGCGTGGCAATTTGGTCGGCTGTGGTGTATGTGCCGATTTATCTGCTGTTCTTACCTAAAAATTTAACTATACCTGAGCCCCACCATTTACTATTTCAAACACTTTTCCACGGGGTGTTTGTGGTTATTATTGCGACTCTAACTTATGTAGAAGCGATTAAGCGGCTTGGCGCATTTAAAGCAGGCAGTATTACCAATCTGGCACCTTTTATTGCGGCTATTCTGGCAGTGCCCTTGTTGAATGAAACGCTGAGTCTGGCGATGGTCTGTGGTCTGATCGGGATGGCAATCGGTGCCTTGCAGCCATGGCGCTGGCTGCAACATCAGGACAGTTTGGCCATCAAACTTGAAGAACAAAAAAAGCAGTCTTGATGACTGCTTTTTTTATTAGTTCAGAGCCCTTTGCAAATATTGTTCATGTAGAGGCTGTAGATGCGCATATAAGTGCTCCAGATGGCCATCATTTAATACGATATCATCCGCCAGTTGCTGTTTTTGTTCACGGGGCATCTGAGCAGCAATAATGCGATGAATCTGTTCAATATTTTGACCATCACGCTGTGCAGCACGCTGGATCTGCAACTCAATCGAAGCATCAATCAGTAAGGTATGGTCGGTAAGTTCATGCTGATTGGTTTCAAACAGCAGGGGAGACACCAGAATCACATAAGGACTTTGTGCATCCTGTAATTGCTGAATAATCGATTGGCGAATTGCGGGATGAGTAATGCTTTCTAAGATTCTACGGGCATCATTGGATTGGAAAATATGTTCGCGTAAAGCACGACGGTTTAAGGTTCCATCTTTCTGTAATACCCAGTCACCAAAAGCTTGCTGAATTTGTAGCAGTGCTGGCTGACCGACTTCGACAATCTCGCGTGCCACAACATCAGCATCCACGACCACAATACCATGCTGTTCAAACCATTGACTGGCAGCAGATTTGCCGCTGCCAATACCACCTGTCAGACCTAGTGTAAATTTCAAATTATTGACCTAAATAGACTTTCATAATCTGCTCGCCCCACAGGAAAGCGATCCAGCCGGCAATGGCAATATAAGGACCAAAAGCAAAAGGCTGATTTTCCTTACGTACTTTTAACAGAATAATGCCAATAATTGCACCAACGAGTGATGACAATAATACAACTAGTGGCAACATTAACGGTCCCATCCAGGCACCTAAAGCAGCCAGCAATTTAAAGTCACCATAACCCATGCCTTCTTTACCAGTTACTATTTTGAACAGGTAGTACACGACCCATAAACACAGGAAGCCGATGATATAACCCCAGATGGCTGAAGTTGGTGAGGTGTAAATTGCATAGCTATTTACCCCTAAGCCTAAAGCTGCAAGCGGAAGGGTATAGCGATCTGGAAGCAGCTGGGTATCAAAGTCAATAAAGGTTAGTGCAATGAGAATATAAGTCAGCACCAGACCGAACAACATTTGTATTGTAGGACCAAATACAGCCAAAACGGTCAATGCACAAACTGCTGTTAGAATTTCAATGAATGGATAACGGGCACTAATTGGATTTTGACAGTTCGCACATTTACCACGCAAGGCTAACCAGCTGATCACGGGGATATTTTGATACCAGCGAATTGATGTATGACATTTTGGACAGGTCGACGCAGGTTTACTTAATGTAAGCTTGCTTTCATCAATGATCGGTTGATCAGGGTGTAAAAACAGCTGGCAGTCGTTACGCCATTCCTGTTCCATCATTTTAGGGGTGCGGTAAATTACGACATTCAGGAAACTACCGATACAGAGACTAAAAAGCCCGACTGCAATATAGAGCGCAGTCGGGTTTTGAGTGAAATATAAAATAAGATCTTGCATTAAACCACGGAACCCATCTGGAAAATTGGCAGGTACATTGCAATAACAAGACCACCTACAAGCACACCAAGAACGGCCATAATCAATGGCTCCATCATGGAGGTCAAACCATCAACGGCATTGTCGACTTCATTTTCATAATGGGTCGCAACTTTATCCAGCATGGCATCTAGTGCACCAGATTCTTCACCAATCGAGACCATTTGCACGGCCATAGAAGGAAACTTATTGGTAACACGCATGGCGAATTGCAGTTGTTGGCCAGTAGCAACATCCTCACGAATTTTCATTACCGCATCTTCATAAACTACATTATTTGTAGCGCCTGCAGTTGATTCCAGTGCATCAATTAATGGAACACCAGCAGCAAAAGTCGTTGCCAGAGTACGACTATAACGAGCAATAATCGCTTTATAAACCAGATCACCAAAGATAGGCGCTTTTAGTGCAGCCTTATCCAAGAAATCACGGAATTTTTTACTGCGTTTTTTTGCTTCCAGGAAAGCAGTAATGACTACACCAATCCCAATGATCAGCAGGAACCAGTATTTCTGCATCCATTCAGACATATTGACTACCATTTTTGTAAATGCTGGCAAGTCTGCACCAAATGACGAGAAGAGATCCTGGAAGACTGGAACGACTTTAACCATCAAAATAATCGTAACAATAATTGCAACAACAACCACTGTTGCTGGGTATTTCATGGCTTTTTTAATTTTCTGCTTTAACAGTTCACTTTTTTCTTTATAAATCGCAACACGATCCAGCATAGTCTCTAAAGCACCCGATTGTTCACCGGATTCAACCAGCGAACAGAATAGCTTATCAAAGTATTGAGGATACTTGCGCAGTGCACCTGCAAAGGTATTTCCGCCTTCAACCTCACCTTTAATCCCGAGTACAACCTCGCGCATTGAAGGATTTTCAAGGCCTTCCGCTACAATTTCAAAGCCTTGTACGAGTGGTACACCGGCTTTCATCATGGTAGCAAGCTGACGGGTAAAAATGGTGATATCCAGTGTGGTCACTTTTTTCTTCATCAGGCCTTCAAGAATATTCTTCTTTTTTTCTCGAATACTCTTGATACTGATACCCTGCTTACGCAATGTGACCTTGGCCAAGGCGAGGTTACGTGCAGGTATTTCCCCTTTAATCTTTATACCTTTACGGTCTACCCCTTCATAGGTAAAGGTCGGCATCATTTGACCTTTTTTCACTGAAGCCATGAGTTTATCCTTATTTTATAGCAGCACCTGATCATTCGCTGGTAACACGATTGACTTCCTGAAGAGAAGTCACCCCCTGCATTACCTTTAATAACCCTGATCGGCGTAAATTGTTAAAACCTGCGCGTGCGGACGCTTCGGCAATCTCAATTGCATTGCCATCTTCCATAATAATACGTGAAATCTCTGGTGTCACTTTCATGACTTCATAAATACCGACTCGACCTTTATACCCTTCACGACATTCGTTACATCCGACAGGTTCAAAAATACTAAATTCCGGATTCTGTAAATCATCATCGCTAAAGCCCATTTCAAGCAGGCTCTGACGTGGAATATCTGCCGGTTTTTTGCAATGTGGGCAAAGGCGACGCGCCAAACGCTGAGCAATAACCAAATTCACCGAGGTGGCAATGTTAAATGATGGCACACCCATATTACGTAAACGGGTCAGGGTTTCTGGTGCGCTGTTGGTATGTAGTGTTGACATCACCATATGACCTGTTTGTGCTGCCTTGATTGCAATCTCTGCAGTTTCCAGGTCACGGATCTCACCGACCATGACAATATCAGGATCCTGGCGCAGAAATGATTTCAAGGCAGCAGAGAAGGTTAGGCCGACTTTATTATTGACGTTAACCTGATTGATCCCTTGCAAGTTAATTTCAACGGGGTCTTCAGCAGTTGAAATATTGGTGTCTTCACGATTCAGGATATTTAAACCGGTATAAAGAGATACAGTTTTACCAGAGCCTGTCGGACCGGTAATTAACAGCATACCTTGAGGCTTATCTAGTGCCTCCATAAATAAGGCTTTTTGATCAGGCTCATACCCCAAAGCATCAATACCCAGCATGGCACTCGATGGATCCAGAATACGCAGTACCAGTTTTTCCCCAAACAAGGTTGGAAGTGAGTTGACACGGAAATCGATAGCCTTATTTTTAGAGAGTTTTAACTTGATCCGGCCATCTTGAGGCACACGCTTCTCGGAAATATCCATTTGTGACATAACTTTAAGACGTGAAGCCAGACGTGTTGCAAGCTGTAAAGGTGGCGTGGCGATTTGACGCAAGACCCCGTCGACACGGTAACGCACACGGTACATTTTTTCATAAGGTTCAAAGTGTAAATCAGATGCACCCATACGGATTGCATCAATCAGTAACTTATTAATATATTTAACAATGGGTGCTTCATCACCTTTATTGTCATCCTCATCATCTTTATTCGGGTCAGAGTTATCGATATCAACATCTAGATCAAAATCATCATCAAAGTCAAAGGTGCTTTCTTCAGTAAAATTCTGCTCGATCAGTTTTTCGAGTTTATTATGTTCAACAATGATGGTTTCAATATTGAGTTTGGTCGCAAAACGGACAGCATCAATTGCTTCGATATTGGTCGGATTGCTGGTCGCGATAAACAGAATATTGCTATTTTTAAAGATTGGCAGCACGCGGTGTTTGGTAATGATCTTTTCATCAAAATCTTCGCGTACGATCAGGGCAGGATCATAGGCACTGATATCAAATAGCGGTTCACCGAATTCAAGAGAAATCGTTTCTGCGATTTTGGTTGGCGAGAGGCGGTGATGTTCAATCAGATAGGGAACAATATCAATTTTATCTTTTTTGGCACTGCTCAAAGCACCCTGCATATCTTCTGCGGATATAACCCCTTCATCGACAAGTCGACGAATAAACCCCGTAAATCTTGGAGATCCCTGAATTGCTGTCATGCTCTAATATGCCCGTGAATCAAAATTGTTTTAATTGCTTTATCAAAATTATACGTTGCTTGCGTAAAATTACCATAGCGTAAAATGCTGCCTTCTTCGCATTAATATTCAAAATACTGAATGAATCCTAAGAAGTGATCCCCATAATCTTAAGTGATAACAAAAAATGAGCAGTTTGAACAGACCTGGCACTGAAAATGCCGCAAGAAAACTCTTCTTCAAATTTTCTAATTCCGTGTAGAATGTGCCCAATTAAAGATAGGTATTCAGAATAGGTTGTTTATGTCGTTGTCGACGATTACCCCATGGGTAGTGGGTAACTGGAAAATGAACCCGCTGCAGACAGATGCGCAGATATTGCTTCGTGGGGTGAAAGATTTACTTGAATCTACACCGATTTCAGCAGAAAAGTGTCATTTAGGCGTAGCCCCTGTAGCAATTGCACTCACTCAGGTTCAGGCTGAAATGGCTTCCGCCGTTCGTCCGGTTTATGCCGTTGCTCAGGATGTATCTCGTATTGCAGGCATGGGCGCCTATACGGGCGAAGTGAGTGCAGAACTGCTGGCAGACAGTGGTATTGGTTATGTTCTGGTAGGACATTCTGAACGTCGTGAAATCTTTGGTGAGTCACGAGAGATTCTCAATACCAAAATCAAAAATGCTTTAAATGCAGGTTTGACTGTGATTTATTGTGTAGGTGAAAGTCTGGAACAGCGTGAAGCCGGTCAGGCGGAAGCTGTGGTATTGCAGCAGATCTGTGATATCGCGGCTGTAGTTGAAGCAGAGCAATGGAAGAATATTGTAATTGCCTATGAACCGATCTGGGCGATTGGTACTGGTAAAACTGCTTCTCCGGAAGATGCACAAGCGATGCATGCTCAGATCCGTCAAGGTCTAAAACAGATTACTGGTTATGGTGAAACCACTGCAATTCTGTATGGTGGTAGTGTTAAACCTGAAAATGCAGTAGAGTTGGCAGCCTGTCCTGATATCAATGGGGCACTGGTGGGTGGTGCATCACTCAATGCCGATTCATTTCATAAAATTGCCCAGGCATTTGCAAATACACAATAATTAGGAGTTCAGCATGCAAACTTTTGTGCTGGTAGTACATATTATCTTAGCGATTTTGATGATTGTCTTGATTTTAGTTCAGCATGGTAAAGGTGCAGATGCTGGTGCATCTTTCGGTGGTGGCGGTGCTGCGACTGTTTTTGGTGCTTCAGGTTCAGGTAATTTCCTGACCCGTTTGACTGCAGTATTTACGGCATTGTTCTTTATTACCAGCTTGACTTTGGCGGTATTTGCCAAAAAGCAGACCACAGATGCTTATACTCTGAATAGCGTTCCAACGACTCAGACTGCACCTGCTCAATCGGCTGAAACTTCACCAACTGCACCAAAAACTGGTGAATAATTTCGCCAAAGGCTTTCTTTTTGTGCATGATGCGAATAGAATGCCTGCAGCTGCGGTGGTGGTGGAATTGGTAGACACGCTACCTTGAGGTGGTAGTGCTTTCGGGCGTGGGGGTTCAAGTCCCCCCTTCCGCACCAACTTATAATCCAGAACATAAGTTGGTGTATGCAGCTAAAAAACTTCTGTTGTTGCGGGATGGAGCAGTCTGGTAGCTCGTCGGGCTCATAACCCGAAGGTCGTTGGTTCAAATCCAGCTCCCGCTACCAATCAATCCTTTTATAAAGACGCAAACTTTAAAGAGGCAACTTGAAACCAGTTTTAAGTTGAGAAGAGTTATTTGCATGTTGTTGCGGGATGGAGCAGTCTGGTAGCTCGTCGGGCTCATAACCCGAAGGTCGTTGGTTCAAATCCAGCTCCCGCTACCAATCCTTTAAAGACGCAAACTTTAAAGGCAGTTCTATGAACTGAAAAGTTTTTTGTACGCTGATGCGGGATGGAGCAGTCTGGTAGCTCGTCGGGCTCATAACCCGAAGGTCGTTGGTTCAAATCCAGCTCCCGCTACCACTTTTTGGAAAGTGTGGTTTCGTTATTTTAATCAGTTGCAAGCTCGTCGGGCTCAACTCTTTATAAAATCTCGAAGATCGTTGGATTAAAGTCCAGTGAGCGCTGCCAATTTTTCAGCGACAAAAGACCAACATATCGATAGAGATAGTTTTGATTGAAAACTTATCGTCTTTTGTATATAATTTTTGCACGTTGATGCGGGATGGAGCAGTCTGGTAGCTCGTCGGGCTCATAACCCGAAGGTCGTTGGTTCAAATCCAGCTCCCGCTACCAAGTTTCTTAAAAGAGGCTCACAACTATGGTGGGCCTTTTTGCACAGTGGGATTTGAAAAAATCCGAAATTGTGCATTAATTGGGGCGATTTACGCCCTTTTTTATTGGCTATCGTGTAGTGTCGACAAAATTTGGTCATATCTCCATGTTTCACTACTACTATAGTTTGTATTGGTTTGTAGTGGTCAAATAGATCATAAAATCGCACCAGATGACGAGAGTAAATGAAGCTATCAAATAAAACTCAAGCACTTCAGGACTTGATTGCACCTGCAGTTGAAGCCTGTGATGTAGATCTTTGGGGAATCGAATTTGTTCCTCAGGGTAAACGTTCTCTATTACGTATTTATATCGACAAGCCAGTCGATCCAACTGCTGAACCGGTCATCAATGAAGACGGTGAAGTGGAGCAGGGCCGCGGAATTGGTGTGCAGGACTGCGTACGCGTTACCCAACAGGTGGGCGCGATGCTAGACGTACATGATCCGATTTCAGGTGAATATGCACTTGAAGTGTCGTCTCCAGGCTGGGACCGTCCATTCTTCCAGCTTCAGCAAATGGCAGATTATATCGGTCAGACCGTTGCCTTACGTCTGATTAGTGCGGTGGACAACCGTCGTAAATTCCAGGCAAAACTGGTTGCAGTCGACCTTGAAAATGAAATGATTCAGGTAGAAGTAGAAAAGCAGCAGGTTCTGGACATCGACAGTCACAATATCGATAAAGCAAATTTGGTCTATCAAGATTAACTAAATCAATAAGAATCTGAACGAATAGGTGACATATGGCACGTGAAATTCTTACCGTCGTTGAAACGGTTAGTAACGAAAAAGGTGTACCTCGTGAAGCAATTTTTGAAGCACTAGAACAAGCTTTAGTTGCAGCGACCAAGAAGAAGTTCTACGAAGGAACTAACTCGGAAGAAGCACGTTTACGTGTAGAAATCGATCGTAAAACTGGTGACTACCGTACTTTCCGTCAATGGGAAGTGGTTGCAGACGAAGATCATGAAATGCCAGCTTGTCAGGATGCCATCTCTGATGTTGATCCGGCAAAATGGTCAATCGGTGACATTCGTGAGCTGGAAGTTGAGTCAATCGATTTCGGTCGTATTGCTGCACAGATTGCTAAACAGGTGATTGTACAAAAGATTCGTGAAGCAGAACGTGCACTGGTTGCTGATGCTTATGAATCTAAAGTCGGTGAGCTGATCTACGGTGAAGTGAAAAAACAAACCAAAGACGGTTTCATTATTGACTTAGGGGATAATGCTGAAGCATATCTTGCACGTGAAGAAATGATTCCGAAGGAAATCCTTCGCCCGAAACAACGCGTGAATGCGATTCTTTTCAATGTCAACCGTGAAGGTCGTGGTGCTCAGCTACAGCTTTCTCGTGCTAAACCTGAAATGCTGATCGCATTGATGAAAAAAGAGATTCCAGAAATCTCGGAAGAAATCATTGAAATCAAGGCAGCCGCACGCCAGCCAGGTGTACGTGCCAAAATTGCAGTGAAAACAAATGACCACCGTATTGATCCGGTTGGTGCTTGTATTGGTATGCGTGGTACACGTATCCAGGCAGTACAACAGGAACTCAATGGTGAGCGTATTGATGTCGTAGTATGGTCAGATGATCCTGCTCAGTACATCGCAAGCGCACTTGAACCAGCAGATGTATCCAGTATTGTTATCGATGAAGATGCACGTACTGCAGACATCATTTTCGCAACGAGTGATCAGTTGGCTCGTGCGATTGGTTCACAGGGTCAGAACGTTCGTCTGGCATCGGAACTGACTGGCTACAAGCTGGATATGATGCTGGAAGAAGAATACTACGCACGTCAACAAAGCGAAGCACAAAAATACCTGGACATGTTTGTAACACGTCTGGATATTGCTGAAGATTTGGCTATGGCGTTGGTAGAAATGGGCTTCACCTCGCTTGAAGAAATTGCATACGTACCTGCAGAAACGTTTGATGAAATCGAACTGGATGCGGAACTGGTTGAACTACTGCAAAGCCGTGCAAAAGAAGTTGCACTTGCTGATGCATTACAACAGCAAGAAAACGTACAAGCGCCAAGTGAAGAACTTGTTGCAATGGATGGCATGACAGCAGAGATCGCGCAAGCTCTAGCAGCTCGTGGTGTGGTAACAGTGGATGACCTTGCAGATCAGGCAACTGACGATATCGCAGATATTGAAGGTTTAGGCGCTGAAAAAGCGGGTCAGCTCATTATGAAAGCGCGCGAATCATGGTTTAACTAGGAGGTAGTATATGACGGACAAGTCGATTAAAGAGTTAGCCCTCAAATTGGGTCGCCCAGTTGAGAAGCTCCTGGAACAGGTTCGTGAGGCAGGTTTACCACAGAGCAAATCTGACGAAATTATTACCGCCGAACAACAAGATCACCTGATGAGCCATGTGAAAAAATCACAAGGTTCGGATGGTCATGCAGGACAAATCACGTTGAAACGTAAAACGACCAGTACGGCTAAAGTAGCCAGTACTTCGGGTAAGGCAAAAACCATTAATGTAGAAGTTCGCAAGAAACATACATTTACTAAGCCTGATCCAGAACAAATCAAGGCAGAAGCACTGGCAAAAGCGCAAGCTGAACAGCAAGCAAAAGCTGAAGCTGAGCAAAAACCAGCAGCGCCGAAGCCAGCTGATGCACCAAAATCAGGTGCAAACAATGCCAGCAAAGCATTAGAAGCAATGCGTGCTGCTGCGAAACAAACCAGCGACAAGCAAGAAGTTTCTAAAGCGGCTGTAGTTGTAAAACGCAAATCTACAAACAAACCAATTGTGAAGCAGGTTGTTAAACCGACTGAAACTGCTGAACAGAAAAAAGCACGTGAAGCGCAAGCAGCACAACTCAAAGCTGTTGAAGAAGCTGCACGTCGTAAGGCTGCTGAAGAAGCGCAACAACGTACGCTTGAACAAATGCGTCAAATGGCCTCTAAGTACACGGCGGAAGATACCACAGCAACGATTCGTGTTGTTGATGATTCTCCTCTTGCTGCTGGTCTGGTTGGCCAAGCATACGAAGACTCTTTCGCAAAAGAAGACCGTGAAATTAAACGTGGTACGAACACGAATAATACTCGCTCATCTAAGAAAGGTGGTCGTCGTGGTGAAGAGCAATCTTTCCGTGATAACTCACATAAACGTGGTCTGAAAACAAGTCAATCGAACAAACATGGCTTCGAAAAACCTGTTAAGAAACAAGTTTATGACGTTGAAATCGGTGAAACGATTGTCGTTGCTGATCTGGCTGCGAAAATGGCAGTTAAAGTTCGTGAAGTCATCAAATCACTGATGAAAATGGGTGAACTGGTTACTCAGAACCAGGCGATTGACCAGGAAGTTGCTGCGCTGATCGTTGAAGAAATGGGCCATCATCCGGTACTGGTTTCTGAAACTGCAGCAGAAGATACGCTGATGGAACAAGCTGAAGAGGCGCGTGGTGTGCAATCTACACGTGCACCTGTTGTTACCATCATGGGTCACGTTGACCATGGTAAAACATCGCTGCTTGACCGTATTCGTCGTGCCAAAGTGGCTGCGGGTGAAGCGGGTGGTATTACACAGCATATCGGTGCTTACCACGTAACAACTGATAAAGGCATCATCACTTTCTTGGATACTCCGGGACACGCAGCATTTACAGCAATGCGTTCACGCGGTGCGAAAGCGACTGATATTGTAGTGTTAGTTGTGGCGGCAGATGATGGTGTAATGCCACAAACTGCTGAAGCAATTGACCATGCGCGTGCTGCGGGTACGCCAATCATCGTTGCGATCAACAAAATGGATAAAGAATCTGCTGATCCAGATCGCGTATTGAATGAATTGACGACCAAAGAAATCGTGCCTGAACAGTGGGGCGGTGACGTTCCTGTGGCCATGGTTTCTGCGCACACAGGTGCCGGTATCGACGAGCTTCTTGATCTGATTTTAATTCAGGCTGAACTTCTAGAGCTTAAAGCTTCTGAAGAAGGTGCTGCACAAGGTGTAGTTATTGAAGCACGTGTTGATAACTCTCGTGGTGCAGTAACGTCAATCCTTGTACAAAACGGTACCTTGAAAGTAGGTGATCTTGTTCTTGCAGGTTCATCATACGGCCGAGTTCGTGCCATGACAGATGAAAACGGTAAACGTATTCAATCTGCAGGTCCTTCGATTCCAGTGGAAATCTTGGGTCTTCCAGAAGCGCCAATGGCAGGTGACGAAGTTCTTGTTGTGAATGACGAGAAAAAAGCACGTGAAGTTGCTGATGCGCGTATGGATCGTGAACGTCAAAAACGTCTTGAGCGTCAATCTGCAATGCGTCTTGAGAACATCATGGCATCAATGGGCAAGAAAGATGTGCCGATTGTGAATGTGGTTCTGAAAACTGATGTACGTGGTACATTGGAAGCATTACACGTTGCGCTTGCTGACCTGGCAACCGACGAAGTTAAAGTACGTATTATTGGTTCAGGTGTCGGTGCAATCACCGAGTCTGACGTAACACTTGCTGAATCTTCTGAAGCTGTACTTCTAGGCTTTAACGTTCGTGCCGACAACACTGCGCGTCAAAAAGCAGATGCTGACAGTATCGATATCCGTTACTACTCAGTAATCTACCAGTTGATCGACGATGTGAAAGCAGCCATGAGCGGTAAGCTTGCACCTGAACACCGTGAAACAATTCTTGGTGTTGCGCAAGTACGTGAAGTATTCCACTCTAGTAAATTTGGTGCAGCTGCGGGCTGTATGGTACTTGAGGGTACTTTACACCGTAACAAACCGATTCGCGTATTACGTGATGACGTAGTTGTGTTCCAAGGTGAACTTGAATCTCTACGTCGCTATAAAGAAGTGGTTGAAGAAGTTCGTGCGGGTATGGAATGTGGTCTTGCAGTGAAAGGCTATAAAGACATCAAACCTCTCGACAAGATCGAAGTGTATGATGTTCAACTGATTAAACGGAGTCTTTAATGGCGGGTAGTCAGCGTCTTAAGCGTATGGCTGATACAGTTCAGAGAGAACTCTCTGAACTGATTCGTCAGGAGCTTAAAGATCCACGTTTGGGTGGTCTGGTGACCATCTCGGCGGTGAAAGTCAGCCCTGATTTAGGCTATGCTGAAGTTTATGTGACTGTAATGGGTCGTGAACTGGGTGATGAGCAAAGTGAAGCGGCAAATAAAGAAACGCTGGATGTGTTAAATAAAGCGTCTGGTTTCTTGCGCCACGAACTAAGCCGTCGTATCAAGACACGTATTACGCCACGTCTGCGTTTCCATTACGACAAAACCAATGCATATGGTAACTATATGTTTGGTCTGATTGCTGAAGCTGTGAAGGATTTACCTCCAGCTGAAGACAAGAAAGATGAAGAATAAGCGCTGATCAAGTGCAATAAAAAAGCCACCTTCGGGTGGCTTTTTTATTAGGCTTGAGAAATAAAGGAAAAAGACTTTCATGCTTATTTATATCCGCTTTCTATTTTCCTTCCAGAAGGAGAACCGAAGGAAATAAAAGCCTTTGTTATTTTAAATCATCATCGCAGTTCTTCTTTTCAAAGAAAGCACGACGACGGGTTTTCTGCCAGGGCAGGGGACGTTCCAGTGCTTCCGGTACTTCACCACTCATTGAGCGCAAACGTAAGTGCAGTGCTGCCTGAGCCATCAGATTGGCCGAAACTGGTGCTGTAATAAAGGCAAACAGGGTAATCAGCACTTCAGCAAAACCAAAACGACCAAAGCTTGCAGAATAGATCATCGCAGCAATCAGGAAGCTACCGAGGCCCAAGGTACTGGACTTGGTCGGTGCATGCAGGCGCATAAACAGGTCGGGTAATCGAACCATACCAATCCCGCCGACCAGCATAAAGAATGAACCGATCAGCAGGAAAATCGAGATCAGAATTTCTAGGTATAATTGCATCTGAGAACTCCTAATCGATCACATGGCCAGTGGTAAAGTAACGTGCCAGCGCAGCCGTAGAGACGAAACCTAACATTGCCACGAGTAAAGCACCTTCAAACATAAAGGTACTGGCCCAGTAAATACCGAGGATGACGACCAGACAGGTAGCATTCAGGAACAGAGTATCCAGAGCCAATAGTCGGTCCACAATTGAGGGTCCTATGACCAGACGTGCCAGACACAGGAACATGGAAATGGTCACGGCACCCAGACAAATCAGTAAGGCATAAGGCAAAATCGTCATGCATTTTCTCCAGTCTGAGCGCTAAAAATCTCAATCAGTGGACGTTCATAGCGCTGTTTGATAACTTCAATCTCAGCAGCTTCATCGTCGGTACTTAAGGCATGCACCAAAATGTCGCCACGATCCTGATCAATTCCGGCAGATACCGTACCTGGCGTTGTGGTAATGATCATTGCCAGTAAGGCATTTACTTCTTCATGTTCAGTATCCAAAGGAACACGGAACCATTTGGGATGCAAATTTTTGGTTGGTCCTAAGACCAGAATAGCGACTTTAATATTGGCAACAATAACGTCCCAGATCACCACAAAGAACAGACGAATGGCGGGTAGCCAGTGAATATTCGGTGTATAGTCAATAAACCGGAATACCATTCGTGGAATTAATACTGCAAGGACTAATGCGGTGACGAGTGTACCTGCATCCAGACTATGATTGAGTAAAGACCAGCTTACTCCGACAATGACGGAAACCAGTGGATGAGGGAACCAGCGGCGTAAGAACGATGCTTTCATTATGGTCCCTCCTGCGGTTTAAGCTGGTTATCGCTTGGCGCATTTTTCTGTTCAATATACTGTTCATTGATCTGACGCTGTTTGAATTCAGAAATATTTTCACCTTCTAAAGTTGCCGGTGAAATTACATATGGAATCAGATGTGCATTTGGATCTGGATTTTCCCCACCATATTTGGTTTCAGGCAAATATTCCGGGTCAAATGGCTGCACGCTAATGACCTTGCCTTCAGCATCACGTTTCAATAATGCCGCTTCATAGACTGGATTATCTTTAATTTGTACAGCAGTGCGATACACATAATTATAGATAGGTGAAGCAAATACCACATAGGCTGTCAGTCCGGCGAGCAACAGGTAAATCACCTTATCATTACGCAAAGGTGCCCGGCTTGGCAGGGTTTCGTACTGGGTAAAGGCTTCAGAATGGACATTATCATCCGGTTTGCTGGCCCGCCAGAACAGGATAAAACCAACCCGGGTAAAGGCTAGAATACTCAGCAAGCTAACCAGTAGCACCGTAATAATGATGATCATCTGATAAGGTGAGCCTGTCGTAGCCTGCAAGATAAAGACCTTACCGAAGAAACCACTAAATGGTGGCAGACCGGCCATCATCAAGGCAATGATAAAGTAGACTATCGATACCAGGGTATTCTGTTTCATCTGTGGTGCGATTTTAAAATGATCTTTAAACTCACCACGCTGAGAGGTGATCCAGCCGCTAAGCATATAGAAAGCAGCAGCAATCACGGTACTGTGCACCATATAGTACAAACCACCAGCCCAAGCTGCTGAATTATTCAAGGCAATTGCAATCAGAATAGTACCCACTGAAGACAGCAGCATAAAACCAATGAAGCGACGCAAACGATCTGTGCCAATAGCTGCCACAGCACCATATAACGACGTGATCAGACCAATAACCATCAGACAGTTCATCAGAATCTGATGGCTGTATTCATCATCAAAGACCGTACCATTGACCCGCAGGATGGCATAAATACCCACCTTGGTCATGATGGTAAACAGGGCTGCTACCGGTGTGGTTGCCACAGCATACGTTTTCGGGAGCCAGAATCCGACAGGCAGCATGGCAGCCTTGATTCCAAACACCACAAATAACAGCAGTCCACCAGCAACTGCAATTTTATGTTGATCATTTTCCAGCGTTGGCATCAGTCGGGCAACGTCGGCCATATTCAGGCTGCCGACACTGCCGTAGATCATGCCTAAGCCAATCAGAAACAGGGCAGAAGCCAGCAGGTTAATTGTGACATAGTGAATACCCAGCTGGAAACGAGCCTTGCCTTGACCATGCAGAAGCAGGACATAAGATGCCATCAACAGGATTTCAAAGAATACAAACAGGTTGAACAAGTCACCTGTGAGGAAAGCACCACTGAGTCCCATCAGCAGGAAATGCATCATGGCATGGAAATAACGTCCGCGCATGTCCCAGTCACGACTGGCATACCAGATAATCGGCACAGCCAGTGCATAGGTCAGTACCAGCATCAAGGCAGACAGCTGATCCAGAACCAGTACAATTCCAAATGGAGCAGACCATTCACTTAGGGTATAAACACTGATTTGTCCCTGACTGGTGCTTATCAAGTAACTGATTGAAACCACCAGGCCCAGCAGCGTTGAGACATGGCTGATGCCACGACGCCAAGGTTGACGCCAGTCTGTCGCCAGTGAACCTGCACCAGGATTGCCTAATAACAGCAGAATGAATGCAGTGAATGCTGGCAGGAGAATACTGAAAATAGGTGTATGTTGGACCCAGAAATTATAAAGATCAGTCATTAAGGCTCATCCTCACGTGGGTCATGGTTTGGTATTTCTTCTTTGGAATCAACGTGGTCTGTCCCTGATTCATAACGGCTGCGAAGTGCCAGCTGAACAATGAATGCCGTGGTGGCAAATCCGATTACAATAGCAGTCAGTACCAATGCCTGTGGCAGTGGGTCCGTAGTTTTGGTGGTTTCTGTAAGGACTGCAGGTGCATTGAGCTGAATACGTCCCATGGCAAACAGAAACAGGTTGACGGCATAACCGATCATTGCCAGACCCAATACTACAGGGAAGGTACGGGCACGCAGGATCAGGTAGATCCCGGTTGCTGTCAGGAGTCCAATTGCAGAGACCAATAAAAATTCTAGACTGATCATTGCATTATCCTCTTGGTACCGGGCCAGTCATAGACGAGTGACGTGAATCCCCAAGCACAGAAATCATTAACATGGTCGCGCCGACCACGGTGACATAAACCCCGACGTCGAACAGCGCTGCAGAAGCCAGATGCATATCGCCCAGTATTGGGGGGTGGACATAAATATGCGCACTGGTCAGGAATGGACGTGACCAGAACCAGGCAGCAACACCAGTTAGGCCAGCAAACATCAAACCGCTACCAATCCAGATTTCATAGAGACGACCAGATTTAGCACCCAGCATTTTTTCTGCATGATCCTGACCGATGGCAATGTACTGAATAATTAAGGCTAAAGAAGTCACTAGGCCTGCGATAAAACCACCGCCAGGCTGGTTATGGCCGCGCATGAAAATATACAGACTCACCACCAGTGCGACTGGCAAAATCCAGGAAGCAGTAATTCGCAGCATCAGCGGGGAGGGGTTAAAACGATAAGTCAAACCTTGAGTAATGGTAGTGCCATGGGCACGCATACCATCCATCAGGCTCAATACGCCAATCGCCGCAATACCGAGTACGGTGATTTCACCGAAGGTATCGAAACCACGGAAATCCACCAGAATCACGTTCACCACATTGGTCCCGCCGCCGAGCGGAATTGACTGCTGGGCAAAGAACCAGGAAATTGAATTATGATCTCGGGTCATGACGAGCCAGGCTACCCAAGCAATACTCAGACCACCCGTAATTGCAATAATGGCATCGCGCCAACGTCGGGTCGGACTGGATTCATAAGGGGTGAGCTGTGGTAATAGAGACAGGCTCATCAGCAGCAATACTGTGGTAACTACATCGACGGTAATCTGGGTCAGGGCCAAATCTGGTGCCGAGAAACCGATAAAGATCATGGTCACGACCAGACCGACTGCACCGCTGATCAGTACGGCTTTAATCCGCTCGTGATGGAACCACAGCATCATCCAGCAGGCTGAGAATAACAGCAGCCATAAGATAATCGCTAAAGCCGGTGCATGGGTCAGCTCACGTGCGCCAGTACCAATCTGATGAGTCAGTAAAGGTACAGCAACCAGACCGATGGTAAAGATCACAATCCACAGCAGATAGCTTTGCAGTTTGCCATTTTCAGTGGCACGGCGAAAACGACGTGAATTTAGCAATAATGATTTTAAGAATAGGTCAAATAAAATCCGGCCCTGAAATTTGCCCAAGCTCGGATCAAGATCAATTTCACGAATCAAGCCGCCTTTGGCCAGCGAGAAATAGAATAGGATTCCGCCAATCAGGGCGATCACACTCATTAAGAGTGGTGCATTAAAACCATGCCAGATAGCAAGGTGGGTGCCTTCAAACGCCAGGTTTTGTGTGGCAGCCCGGGCAGTGCTATTAACAATTTTCTCAACCAGTAAGGCAGGCAAAATACCGACCAGAATACATAAGGTTGCCAGTAAAGTTGCTGGCGCACGCATGCCAAATGCTGGTTCGTGTGCATTTTTATTCGGTACATGGCGCCCAATTGGACCATCGAAGAATACGCCGTGGACCAGACGAATCGAATAGGCTACCGCGAAAATACCGGCTAAAGTCGCGACAATGGCAGAGCCAATCATTACTGGACCACTTAGGTTGGCCAGCAGTTCAGTAAAGAACATTTCCTTGGACAGGAAACCATTGGTCAATGGGACACCTGCCATTGAGGCAGCAGTGATCATGGTAAGTGTTGCAGTAAAAGGCAGTAATTGCCATAAGCCGGACAACTTGCGTAAGTCGCGTGTACCCGATTCATGGTCAATAATGCCGGCAATCATAAACAGTGCAGCTTTAAAGGTTGCATGGTTAATGATATGGAAAATTGCAGCAGCCACCGCGAGTGGTGAACCAATCCCCAGCAGACACATGATCAGGCCAAGATGACTGATGGTTGAATAGGCCAGCAAGCCTTTCAGATCTTCCTTAAAGATGGCAAAAAAGGCTGCCATGCACAGGGTAAATAGACCGATAAAGGTAACAATATTATGAAAAAGTGCCGCGCCAGCAAAAATTGGCAGCAAGCGTGCGACCAGAAATAAGCCCGCTTTTACCATCGTGGCAGAATGCAGATAAGCAGATACTGGTGTCGGTGCTGCCATGGCATTTGGCAGCCAGAAATGGAAAGGAAACTGCGCACTTTTGGTAAAGGCACCAAGCAAAATCAGCAGCAGGGTAGGTACAAACAGGCTATGCGATTGGATCAGCTCGGTCATCCCAAGGATCTGATCAATCTGATAAGTTCCTGTAATCTCGCCCAGTAAAACGAAACCACCCAGCATTGCTAGACCACCCATGCCGGTAATGGTTAACGCCATGCGTGAGCCACGTTGGGCCACTTCATAATTGCTCCAGTAACCAACCAGCAAGAACGAGGAGATACTGGTCAGTTCCCAGAAAATTAATAAAATAATCAGGTTATTCGACAAGGAAATGCCGAGCATCGCTGCCATGAACAGCATCAGCAGGATATAAAGTTTGCTGAGCGAGTTCTTCGGACTTAAATAATAGTAGGCATAAATAAAAATCAGGGTGCCGATGCCACTGATCAGCAGAGCAAATAATAGCCCCAGAGAATCCAGGCGGAAACTGAAATCAATACCAAGTTGAGGCAGCCATGACCAGCTTTCGCTAATGACTGCGCCATCTAGCACCGCAGGCGCTTGGCTGAGTAATAATGCAAAACTGCTGAGGCTGACACCAATGGCCCCTAAGGCCGTTACCCCGCGCGAAAATCTTTTCAGCCACGAGACAAGGGTTGTGCCTAATACTAACGGTAACAATATAATAATCGGCAGCACACTCGTATCCATTGTCGTGAGTTAGGTCGTCATGAACCTAGGGTGAATCTTTATCTTTCAAGGATTACAGGAATGCAAGGAGCAGCCCTAATTTCTCAATCTTGAAAGCCAAATCGTATTCAAAGAATAAAAAACAGTTGTATTGCGCAACTTATAAACGATAGCAAATTCCGATTTTACAATGAAAAATGCAAGTAATTCCGATCATATTACAGGATAACAACAACATCAATCTTTTTGTGTACGACTTAACAATTATACGATGACCCCATGAAAACATGGGGTGCATGCTTGAGCACATCGACCGGATTGAACTGAAAATAAAGATCAAATTTGAAGATTCTATTGAAAAAAATGGACAGCCTTGAAGGTCTGCTTCGATAAGGAGCCATTCAGAAAAATTAAATCAGGTTAATTCAAGAGCCAGCTTATTCGCTTAAAACGGAATTTGGGGAATTTTCCGGTCATTCTGATTCAGTAAACGTAGCAACTCCTGTTGCTGCTCTTCATTCAATGTTTGCTGAATCAGTTGCAAGATTGAAAGTGGTGTTACTTGTTCAAGCTCGGGCTCGAGCAGCACGATTTCCTCAGTATTCAGTGTTTCTTGACCCAAGCCTAAATTGGCATAGAGTTGATCAAATTGCGCTGGGATTGTATCAACTTGAATTGGGGAGAGTTGTTTATTTTCAAGACACAGACATTGAAAATCCGCTGCCTGTTCCAGTAACTCAGGACGGTTACCTGTCACAATGATTTGCAGTTCAGGAAAGGCTTGATGCAGACGAGACAGAATGACTGCTGCCATGTCCTGATCCAGCTGATGATCAATCGCATCAATCAGTAGAATGCCACTGCCTTCCTTGCATGGAAACAGGCTTTTCGGATTGAGCAGACATAGGCTTTTCGGATTGAGCAGACATAGGCGACGCACAATATCTCCGACTAAGGCAATCCAGTTGCGGATGCTATTCGGTAATTGCTGTAAAGTCTGGGTTTGTCCTTGGTAGCTCACCATCAGCTGCATTTTAGGTTGGTACTGCAAATAGAGATTGCTGACTTCAGGCAGAACGATCGACAAAGCTTCACGCAGGCTATTTAAACTCGGAGTATTCACCTGAATCTGGGCATGTTCAATATGCTTGACCAGTTCATCCATATTGTGTTTTTTATCCTGCTGCGAAGCGCGGCTCAGGATTTGCTCCAGAATCTGGGCACTCTGGGCATTTTCAATGTCGCTAATTTCCCGGAACCATTCAAAAAAACGGGTAAAAGTCGTAAAGGGAATAGCTGCAATTTCATAGGCATACACCGTCTGTAAAATCGCCGGATTATTTTTACTAAGCAAATTGATTTCATTGACAAAACGCTCAGACGGATAATAGGCAATCAGCGGTAAGCCCAGCATTGGATCTTTGGCGAGGGCTTTCTGATACAACGTGACCATCGCTTCGAGTTGCGATGTATCTACCTTACTCAGTCCCACACCCTGACTATTTAAAGTTTTATAAAGCTGCCAGCTACACTGCTGGGTAGAAGATTGCTGTTGATCGCTACTTTCTGCAAAAGAGCCAATTTCTTCAGGAAAACGGACCTGAATATTGATCTTGGATTGCAGACGATGTTGCATGATGTCCTGATCCAGCATCACCATGCCGGCAGTACGCAGGTCGCGATAGCGCGCAGCGAACCAGGTCAGTGCCTGATAGGTGCTACGCAGCAGGGCCGTTTTACCAGAACCCTGATCACCGAGAATTAAGGTAACGGGCAGTTTATGATATTTAAAATCAAGCTGGATATCAGAAAAGTGCAGGGTATGTTTGAGTTGTATGGATTCGACTTGCATAGACCACCTGTATCGTGATGCCTACATCCATGCTGTACTAGCCTGCTGCCTGCCGTAATGATAGAGGCATTTTAATTTTTAGCTGCTGAATCAGGTCATAAATGTGGTGAATATTTAAGCTTACTTTAGCACGTGTACAGGCCACGTAAAGCAGTCTTAACTCTTCATCACTAATCTTGTGATCTTTTTCATTTAATTTAAACTGGTAGTCATCTTCAATATGGACCCGGTCCCATTCCAACCCTTTGGCTTTGTGGGCAGTGGAGATGATGTAGTCGGCCTGTCCGATTGGCGTGATCTTGGCCAGCGCAGTTTTTAGTGGATCAGTCCCATGCTCATCCACTAACTTTACTAACGGTTTAATGTCGCTGCCTTCATTGGTCTCGCAATATTCATGCACATCATGCCAGGAGTTAAACCAAGCCAGTTCAGGCACATCCACCACGCGTTTGCCCTGTTTCAGCATGGCAGCCGCTTCGACAAAACGGTTGAGCTTGACATGATCGGCCTGCAGACTGACCTTTTCACCACGCACAAGTCCAGCAAGCAGCAGTTCCATGGCGCGGGCATTGGTACGGCATAAAATCGCATCACGCATTTTAGTATGTGGTTTATTCACTACTTTAGAGTTCAGATGCGGATTACCGAGTAAGGGCACGGTTTCATTCAAGGCTCCCAAAATTGCATTGGCATTCAGGGCAATTTCAGGACCAAAACGGAATGAGGTGGTCAGGCGGGATTCTGGTAATGGCAGTTGCTGCATGGCATTGACTGCACCACGCCAGGCATAAATCTGCTGATGCGCATCCCCGACATAGATCACCTGGGTGCTGCGCTGTTTTAGCAAAATGCCCAGCATCAGGGGGTCAGCATCCTGAGCCTCATCAAACAGTACATAATCCGCTGGAATATTCGGTTCTGACAATGCCCAGAGTTTCAGATAAATATCATGTCCAATACCGGCCTGATGATTCGGATCAATTGATTCCAGCCAGCGACGCTCAACCGCAGGATAGAGTTTCTTTTGCAGGGCTTCGACATCGTCCGGATGTAACCAGCTTGGTGCCTGAATATGCCGTGGAGCAGGGTATTGTGAACTAGTTGAACAGAAATAACCGACCGCATTGGCGACCAGACTGGCCAGACGCGAAGGCATCATGACATATTTTTCATAACGGCCACCCATCATGCGGCGCAGGGTCATCGGCTCAAGGCGATATTCCTTGGCAATGAAGCTTGGACTGAGACGGGGCAGGCGCAGTTTATCCGTGACTCCACGTGGAACACTGCGATAGGCTAGTGAATGGAAAGTCCGGCAGTCCACACCACGATGAAACTTATTCTGTGCTTCCGCAGCAATGGATTTGTTAAATGCCAGATACATGCCACGCCGCTGCGGCATGGCATCGCTGATCATTTGTAAAGTTGTGGTTTTACCTGTGCCGGCATAGGCAATCACTTTAAAAGATTTGCCCAGACGTGCGTTATCAATCGCAGTGGCCTGCTCATAGGTTGCGGTCGGTTTAATTGGCTCAGACACAGGTAAATTCAAAATTTAGTGTGAGCGGTTGGCTTTTTCAACCAGACCGGATAAGCCCTGACGACGTGCCAGTTCATTTAAAACCAGTTGTGGATCAAGGTCGAAATAGCCCAGCATCACGATGGTATGGAACCACAGATCTGCCACTTCATAGATCAGGTCATTTTTATTGTCTTCGGTTGCTTCAGCTTTAAAGTCTTTGGCAGCAATTACGGTTTCAAAGCTTTCTTCACCGACTTTTTCCAGAATTTTGTTTAAGCCTTTGTGATAGAGCTTGGCAACATAAGATGAATCGGGATCAGCCTGCTTACGTTCAGCCATCATCTGACCCAGATAAGACAACACTTCAACCTGTTCTGATTGGGCATTAGATGCATTCATCGCCATGGTATGCGGGTTTGCAGATTTTTCACCATAGATCGCTGCAGGATCTTTGATTTGAGCATCGACAATTTCCCAGCCATTCGGCGTCAGTTTGCGATAGAAACAAGATTCACGACCAGTATGACAGGCAATTCCACCATGCTGTTCGATTTGCAGCACAATCACGTCAGCATCACAGTCCAGACGGATTTCATACACTGTCTGGAAATGACCAGATTCTTCGCCCTTATGCCATAACTTGTCGCGGGAACGAGAGAAATACACGGCCTGATTTTTTTCAGCTGTCAGTGCCAGTGCTTCACGGTTCATCCACGCCACCATCAATACACGACCGGTTTGATGATGCTGGGCAATGGCAGGTACAAGTCCTTGTTCGTTAAATTTTACTTCATCGAGCCATTGCAGGTTATTCATAAGGGTGTCCATCTGTTGAATCAATATCTAAATGTTTAATACATGCGGATCAAATATCCGTCCGGTAGTGTACGTGATCTGAGATCATTTGCGGCAAAAATCTGTATCTGAAATGACAGGATCTGTCGTGATAACTCAGGGTATCGTGATTAATGACCGATCAAAATAATAAAGCCGCCAGCAGGCGGCTTGGTTCAAATTGCATTTTCGCCTGGACTTACCAGTGCTCACCCGGGAAGATACGTGCATATGCTTTCTGCACCCAGTTCAGCTTCTGTGGCTGACCTACAGAGGCAGATGAACTTGGGAACAGGTTGTAGCCGATCGACATCAGTTTATTGTTAATGTCTGGTGCAATTGCATAAGTAATTGAAGCTAGACGACCCAAACCGGTAGCAACTTTTTTCGGTCGTTTCACAATTGCATGTGCAATCAGATCAGACGCTTCTTCAGGAGAAAGCGTCGGAACATATTTATAGATCTTGGTTGGTGCAATCATTGGCGTACGTACCAATGGCATATAGATGGAAGTAATCGCGATCTTATGTGAATTGACTTCTGCAGACAGACAGCGGCTAAATGCATCCAAGGCTGCTTTCGATGCCACATAAGCAGAGAAGCGGGTCGCATTTGCCAATACCCCAATCGAACTGATATTGATGATGTGACCCTGACGACGAATCATCATATGTGGCAGGATGTTCATCACCAGACGCACAGCACCGAAATAGTTCAGCTGCATGGTGCGTTCAAAATCGTGGAAGCGATCCACCGATTCATGTACCGCACGGCGGATCGAACGACCGGCATTGTTAATCAGAATATCAATGTGATCAACAGAAGCCAGAATCTGTTTGGATACTTCATCAATGGCGTCCAGATTATTCAGGTCACACGGAAAAACTGTTGCCATGCCGCCTTTTGCTTCAATTTCTTCTTTTACCTGGTCCAGAGTCTCTTTGGTACGTGCTACTAGCAGGACATGTGCACCTGCATCTGCCAGACGATGTGCTGCTGTCAGGCCAATGCCGCTGGATGCACCTGTAATGAGGATGGTTTTGCCTTGAACTCGTTTCAGTAGATGTTTCTGTAGTCTGGATTTCACGTTTGTTATTCCTGAAATATGCTGTAGGTTTACATTTTTTCTTATTTGGTTTGTACGTAGGTATGCACGAAAGTTCGTACACAATGAAGTCTGTATATGATAACGAATTATGCAGGAAAATCCAGAGATTAAGTTGTTGAAAATAAGGAAAATTTTAGAGTAATTGCTCTATTTTTAAACTACGTTTCAATTAATTTTTATTGTGATCTAACCATAAGATAAAGCTCATGAAAAGTAAAGCCAGATAAAAAACTCCATCAGAAATGATGGAGTTTTTTGCTTTAAAAGAAGGCTTAAACGGCTGCGAGTGACTGTTCCAGATCAGCAATCAGGTCATCAATGTGTTCAATCCCGATAGAAAGACGAACCATATCTTCACTCACGCCAGCCGATTTAAGTTCTTCTGGATTAAGCTGGCGATGAGTCGTAGTGGCCGGATGACAGGCCAGACTCTTGGCATCCCCAATATTGACCAGACGGGTGAACAGCTGCAGGGCATCAATAAAACGAGCACCGCCTTCACGACCACCTTCAACACCAAAAGTCAGAATGGCAGACGGTTTCCCTTTCACATATTTCTGCGCCAAAGCATGCTGAGGATGATCTTTCAGACCAGCGTAATTGACCCATTTTACTTTTGGATGCTGCTGCAAATATTCCGCAACTTTAAGTGCATTTTCAGTATGACGTTCCATACGTAGACTTAAAGTTTCCAGTCCTTGCAAAATCAGGAATACATTTTGTGGGCTGATTGCTGCACCAGTATTGCGAAGTGGTACCACACGGGCACGGGCAATATAGGCTGCTTCACTCAAAGCTTCGACATAGTTGACACCGTGGTAGCTTGGGTCAGGTGTATTCAGGGTAGAGAAGCGTGCTGCATGTTTGCCCCATGGAAACTTGCCGCTATCGACAATAATGCCGCCAATCGAATTGCCATGCCCGCCAATATATTTGGTCAGTGAGTGCACCACGATATCGGCACCGAAATCAAAAGAATTTTGCAAGACGGGAGTTGCTACAGTGTTGTCGACAATCACGGGTACGCCGTATTCATGCGCAATCTTTGAAATCGCTTCTAAGTCGATAATATTGCCGAGTGGGTTACCAATTGATTCCACAAAAACCAGTTTGGTTTTGTCGTCAATCAGACCACGCAGTGCTTCCGGGTTTTGGTAGTCAAAGAAGCGGACTTCAATGCCTTGCTTTGGCAGGGTATGTGCAAACAGGTTATAGGTGCCACCATATAAAGTAGACACTGAAGCAATATTGTCCCCAGCTTCAGCAATGGTCTGAATCGCGTAAGTAATGGCGGCCATACCGGATGCTAATGCCAGTGCGCCAATACCACCTTCTAGCGCAGCAATACGCTGTTCTAACACTGCTGTGGTCGGATTCATGATACGGGTATAAATATTGCCCTGAACTTTCAGGTCAAACAGGTCTGCGCCATGCTGGGTATTGTCAAAGGCATAAGAGGTGGTCTGATAAATTGGCACCGCGACAGCTTTGGTGGTGGGTTCCGGGCTATAACCTGCGTGAATTGCTAAAGTTTCTGCTTTATAAGTCATGATCGTTAGTCTTCTTTGTGTTTTGCTTTAATAAAATTGCTCAAATATTAGCGCTTGAAATATGAAGAAAAGTGCATATTTATTCAGATGAATATCTTAATTCACGATATAACATCAACAAAATAATGCAAGTTCAGGTACTAAAAATTCTGTTTGAAAAATAAACAGGATTAAACTTGTAACAAGGCATTAACTTCACCGGAATGGCTTATGTTTTGGAGACATTCTGCGTATAATAGCCGATTATTTTTTCGCTCATGATTGAGCAGGGGAAATTCATTTTTTCCCCATCTGGTTTTTCAATTGAGGAGTCCTACGTGGCCCAATATATTTATACGATGAACCGAGTATCCAAGATGGTTCCGCCGAAGCGCGAAATCCTCAAAGATATCTCCTTATCATTTTTCCCAGGCGCAAAAATTGGTGTGCTTGGTCTGAACGGTGCGGGTAAATCTACTTTGCTTCGTATTATGGCGGGCGTAGATAAAGATTTCTCTGGTGAAGCTCGTGCGCAACCGGGTATCAAAATCGGTTATCTGGAGCAAGAACCACCTTTGGATGAAACCAAAGACGTTCGTGGTAATGTTGAAGATGGCGTACGTGAAGCACTTGATGCTTTGGCACGTTTGGATGAAGTTTTCGCTGAATATGCAGCAGAAGATGCAGATTTCGATGCACTTGCAAAAGAGCAAGAAAAGCTAGAAGCGATTATTCAGACTTGGGATGCGCATAACCTGAACAACCAGCTTGAACAGGCGGCAGCTGCATTAAACCTGCCAGCTTGGGATGCTGATGTAACTAAATTGTCTGGTGGTGAGCGCCGTCGTGTTGCACTTTGCCGTCTGCTTCTGTCTAAACCAGACATGTTACTTCTAGACGAACCGACGAACCATTTGGATGCATCATCTGTATCCTGGTTAGAGCGTTTCTTGAAAGACTTCCCAGGTACCATCGTTGCGATTACGCATGACCGTTACTTCTTGGATAACGTAGCAGAGTGGATTCTCGAACTTGACCGTGGCATGGGCATTCCATACCAAGGCAACTACTCTTCTTGGTTAGAGCAGAAAAATGCCCGTTTAGAGCAGGAACAGAAGCAAGAAGAATCTTTTGCTAAAGCGCTTAAGAAAGAACTTGAATGGGTTCGTTCTAATGCCAAAGGCCAGCAAAAGAAAAACAAAGCACGTATGGAACGCTTTGAAGAGCTTAACTCGCGCGAATTCCAGCAACGTAACGAAACGTCTGAAATCTACATTCCACCTGGTCCACGTCTAGGTAACAAGGTTGTAGAAGTTGAAGGTATCAGCAAATCGTTTGGTGATCGTACGCTCTATAAAGATTTATCGTTTGTTGTACCGCCTGCTGCGATTGTGGGTATCGTCGGTGAAAACGGTGCGGGTAAAACTACACTCTTCCGTATGATGACAGGCGAATTACAACCTGATACGGGTACAGTAACTTTAGGTGATTCAGTTAAAGTTGCTTATGTAGGTCAGATTCGTGATACCTTAGATAACAACAAAACTGTTTGGGAAGAAGTTTCTGGCGGTTTAGATATCTTGCGTATTGGTGAATACGAAATCGCGTCGCGCGCGTATATCGGTCGCTTTAATTTTAAAGGCCAAGATCAGCAAAAACGTGTCGGTCAGTTGTCCGGTGGTGAGCGTAACCGTTTACAGCTTGCAAAAATCCTGCAAATGGGCGCTAACGTAATCTTACTCGATGAACCGTCGAACGACTTGGACATCGAAACTTTACGTGCACTCGAAGACGCGATTCTTGTCTTCCCGGGTACAGTGATGGTGATCTCGCATGACCGTTGGTTCCTTGACCGTATTGCAACGCACATCTTGTCATTCGAAGGTGAAACACCTGAATTCTTCACCGGTAACTATGCAGAATTCGAAGAATACCGTCGTAAACGCGATGGTGATGACCTGGTTGCGAAACGTCAGAAATACCGCAAAATTGGTGCTTAACTAAAGCGCAAAAAAACCAGCCCTAGGGCTGGTTTTTTATTCTATATTCTTAAGTTATTCAGCTTTCTATTTCTGATAAAAGTTGTGCAGCCTTACTATGATTTTGCTGTCTGGCTTTATCTAACCATAATCTGGCCTGTTCATCATTTTGATCTAGGCCTAGTTTCCCATGCAAATAATACACGCCAAGTCGATATTGTGCTTCCATATGTCCTCTTAACCCTGCACTCAGGTAGTTCCAGACAGCATTGCGTTGATAGATGTGTTTTGGGGTTAGGCGTTGGCTAATCTCTGGTATAGCCTGTAGTTGTTGCAGGGTCATGCACAGTGACTCATATTGCAAAGCCTGCAAATAATAAGTATCTGCTTCACTTGGCTGCTCCTCAATGAATGGAATAGGTGGATCATTGTAAGAAAATAGAAAATTTATAATTTTTTTAAGCATTTTTATTATTCCTTTATGCTGCATCCCTGCAATAAATTGGAATCCTTCTTTATAAGAATAAATTACACCAGTTTGTCTGATGATGTTTTTAAATTTTTAGATAATCCGATAAAACTAATCTAATGAAAGGCATAAAAAAGACTGCCGAAGCAGCCTTAAATATGAAAGAGAAAAATCAGATTTCCCATTCATGATTACATTCACGGCATTTCCATTTTTTCTGGCTTTGCATGAATGCCTGCATAGAGATTTTAAAGTCAGGCAAGTCTTTATAGAACATAAAGCCTGCAATCAGACAGATCACGAATACAATCACTGTCGCAGTCTGTAGGGTAGTGCCTGCACCGTCACCAAAAATCCACATACCAATACTGATGATCACCAGCAGAAGTAAGACAAATAGGGCAGGTACAAGAAGTACCAAGCTTTTTGGCACGACTGGACGTGCTGCTGGCTGACCTGGTTGTGCAAGCGGCATAATTTTAGGACTTTGACATTTCGGACAACGGTATTGCATTGCAACTCCAGAATTTTTCAATTTTGTCTATTTTAATCTTAATCATACAGAAAGCCAAAAGTGGCTCAAAGTTATCATAATAAATTTCAGACAATAAAAAACCCAAGTTGCAATGCTTGGGTTTTTTATTAAGATCACCCTAATATATTAGGGTGATCTTGAATATGGCGTCCCTACGGGGATTCGAACCCCGGTTACCGCCGTGAAAGGGCGATGTCCTAGGCCTCTAGACGATAGGGACAAATGAGGCAAATACACAAGTAAAGCAAGACTTTTGGTGGAGTCAAGGAGGATCGAACTCCTGACCTCTACAATGCCATTGTAGCGCTCTACCAACTGAGCTATGACCCCAGTCTGTGTGAGCGCTATATTATGGATATAACGTTCACACGTCAACTAAAAATTTAATTAAGCTTCATCAACTGCATCATTTTTCGGCAATTTTAAGCTTTCATTAAGTTTTTCCCAGACTTTCAGCTCTTTTTTGCTTGGACCACCGACAATTTCCAGGGCATGACGCAGACGGGAAAAGGTCAGGTCCGGTCCAATCGTCACCATGGTTTGCATCACGGGCGTAGATGCAGTTGAACCGGCAATGGCAATAAAGAAAGCTGGCATAAAGTCACGCAACTTGATGCCCATCTGGTTGGCAAGATCCATCAAGGTTTGGCTGACCGTATCATTATTCCAAGTAAACAGGCTTTCCAGACGCCAAATTGCAAACTGCAAACTTTGACGTACCTGTTCTTCAGTCAGTTTTTTGCTTTCAAACTGTTCTTTATTTAGTGTCGGGAAATGGTTGAAATAATGCGCTGACCAGTTCACCGCTTCTGACAACAGGTTGATACGTGGTTGAATCGCAGCAGCAATTTCTTCTAACTTGGCACGATCAGCTTTCCAGGCCAGCAAGGTATCCAGAAGCTCGGCAGGAGAAAGTGCCTTAATCCACTGACCATTCAGCCAATTTAATTTTTCTACATCAAAGATCGGGCCGCCAAGAGAAACACGATTAATGTCAAAGTGTTCAATCATCTCAGCCAGCGTAAATTTTTCACGCTCATCTGGCATTGACCAGCCCATACGACCCAAGTAATTCAACAGGGCTTCTGGCAATACACCGATGTCTTTATAGTAGTTAATAGACGTCGGGTTTTTACGTTTAGACAGTTTTGATTTGTCCGGGTTACGCAGTAGTGGCATATGGCACAGCACTGGCATATCCCAACCAAAGTATTTGTAAAGCAACTGATGTTTAGGTGCAGAAGGAATCCATTCTTCACCGCGAATCACATGGGTGATTTGCATCAGATGATCATCGACCACGTTTGCCAAATGATAGGTTGGCAGCCCGTCTGTTTTTAACAGAATTTGCATGTCGACTTGCGCCCATGGAATTTCTACTTCACCACGCAACATATCATTGAAGGTACATACACCTTCAGTTGGCACTTTCATACGAATCACATGCGGTTCGCCAGCTGCCAGACGACGTGCGACTTCTTCTTTAGAGAGTTTCAAACCACGGCCATCGTAACGTGGTGATTCACCACGTGCCTGCTGTTCAGCACGCATTTCATCTAACTCTTGCGCAGTCGCAAAACAGTAGAAGGCATGACCTTTATCTACCAGCTCTTCAGCATATTTTTTATAGATGCTCATACGTTCTGACTGACGGTATGGCGCATGTGGACCACCAATATCCGGACCTTCAGACCAGTTCAGGCCTAACCAGCGCAAAGAATCCAAAATCATTTTCTCTGATTCAGGGGTAGAGCGCAGCTGATCAGTATCTTCAATACGAAGAATAAATTCACCGCCGTGCTGCTTGGCAAAGCACAGGTTAAACAAGGCAATATAGGCAGTTCCTACATGAGGAAAACCTGTAGGAGAAGGGGCAATACGAGTACGAACAGTCATAGTCGGATGGAATCTAAATATAAATTTCTGGCTATTATAACGAAAAAGCCACATCACTTAATGCTTAATTCAACATTGAATGATATGGCTTTAGATCAGAAACAGTTTTAAATGTTGCGAGCTGTCAGCTGATCATTAGGAATTGCTGCTAAAGAAAAAATTTTGCAGAAAACGAGTAAAACTCTGGTTTTGATCGGCAAAAAAGTTTTGTGATGGACGTACTTTAATTGCAGTCAAAACTTTCAGGTTTTCTTCAGGATGCAGAGATTTTTCAGTTTTTTGCTGCTGAATTGCCTTTACAATAGGAGATGACTTAGTCACTGTTACTGCTGGTTTAGAGGCAGCAGCTGTTAGTGCAGCCGGATTATTAACTAGCTCAGGGTGCGCAACAACAGCGTTGCTGAATTGTGCGGTAAATAAAATGGATAGGCTCAGGATGCCGGTCTTGAACGTTGCAAATTTCATGTCCAAACTCCCTCTCTTGTTGTGGTGCTGGATTTATAGTCTTAGGGTTTTTGTTGTGTTGAATACAATTCAATCACATTTAACCTCTAAAAAGTAGAACCAAGTCACAAAATTTACAAAAAAAATAAATATGACAATGGAAAATTGAGAAAAATCAGAGATCACCTCATAACGGCGCTATTTTTAGCACAGGACTATGAAGAGACTATGAAGATCATATCCTAAAGTAATCAATTGATAGGCGATAAGTATAAAAAATGCAGAGAATTGTCATTTATAAGATATCTAAAAATAAGAAAATCTTTAAAATTATTATTATAAGCATATGATTGTTAAATATATTTCAAGTTTATATAGTGTTTTTTAGATAAACAAAAGAGCTATTGTAATGAAAAAAATAATTGTATCTGCATTTTTCGCAGTGCTTTCGGGGACAAGTACACAGCTGGCAATAGCCAAAGATTTCCTGAATGTTTCCTACGATCCAACCCGTGAGTTCTATCAGGACTATAATGAAGAATTCGGCAAATTCTGGAAACAAAAAACCGGACAAACGGTTAACTTTAAGCAGTCACATGGGGGTTCAGGTAAACAGGCCCGGTCCGTAGTAGATGGTTTACAAGCCGATGTCGTTACCCTGGCACTGGCCAATGACATTGAAGAAATCGTCACTGCTGGTCTGATTCATAAAGGCTGGCAAAAAGAGTTTCCGAATAACTCAGCACCTTATACTTCGACTATTGTCTTCTTGGTGCGTAAGGGTAATCCAAAACAGATTAGAGACTGGAATGACCTAACCAAGCCAGGGGTCGAAATTATTACCCCAAATCCGAAAACCGGTGGCGCACCACGCTGGATTTATCTGTCTGCCTGGGGCTATGTGCTGAAACAGCCGGGTGGTAATGATATCCAGGCCAAAGAACTGGTGAAAAAATTATATGGCAATGTCAAAGTGCTGGATTCAGGTGCGCGTGGATCTTTAACCACTTTTGCTGAGCGTGGCATCGGTGACGTGTTGTTGTCTTGGGAAAATGAAGCCTTGCTGGCGACTCAAGGTTTAGGTAAAGACAAATACGAAATTGTTTATCCGTCTATCTCGATCTTGGCTGAACCATCGGTGGCGATTGTCGACAAAAGTGTCGCGAAAAATGGTAGTGCGAATCTGGCTAAAGGTTATTTGAACTACTTGTATTCACCGAAGGGACAGGAACTGGCAGCGAAATATTATTTCCGTCCGCGTGACCAAAAAGCGGCTGCAAAGTATGCAAAACAATTTCCAAAAATTCAAACCTTTACAATTAATAAAGTGTTTGGTGGTTGGGCTAAGGCACAGAGAACTCATTTCGTAAATGGTGCAATCTATGACCAGATTTCTGCTGAAAACCGCTAATTTGCCATGTTTTTCTAAATACTTGATAAGACGGCAAAACGGATAAATTGCTTATCCGTTTTTTTCATATTTAAAGAATAAAATGCTATAAAACCTGCATAGCTCTATATTGTTAAAATTTTTATTATATAAAACATGATATTAAAACAACAAATAACAGAATATTACCCTGTATACACTTTGTTTGCTGAATTGCGAAAAATAACTTTATTTCATATAGTTATATCAATACAAGATAATCCTCCCGTGCTCTCATGAAAACTCAGTTAAAATCAATATTTAGCGCTGCCTTATTGGCAATAGGTTTGACCTTTACCGCAACGGCTACGCAAGCAGCTGACCGTGATTTTTTAAATGTTTCCTATGATGCAACCCGCGAGTTCTATGACGAATTCAATAAATCTTTTGGTGCTTACTGGAAAAGCCGTACTGGTATTAATGTGAACTTTAAACAGTCGCATGGTGGTTCTGGTAAACAGGCACGTTCGGTTGTTGATGGTCTGAAAGGCGATGTTGTGACTCTGGCTTTAGCCAATGACATCGAAGAAATTGTAAAATCCGGTCAGATCAAAGCGGGTTGGCAAAAGGAATTCCCATATAACTCTGCACCGTATACCTCGACTATTGTATTTATGGTGCGTAAGGGTAACCCTAAAGGAATTAAAGACTGGAAAGATCTGACTAAACCGGGCGTGGAAATTATTACACCAAACCCGAAAACTGGTGGTCTGCCACGTTGGGTGTATTTGTCAGCTTGGGGTTATGCAGAAAAACAACCGGGTGGCAGCAAGGCCAAAGCTCAAGAGTTTGTGGGCAAGCTTTATAAAAACGTAAAAGTCATGGACTCAGCTGCACGTGCATCGATGACTACCTTTGCAGAGCGTAATATTGGTGATGTATTGCTGACCTGGGAAAATGAAGCTTTAGTGACGCAAAAGACATTGGGTAAAGAAAAGTTTGACATTATCTACCCATCTCTGACGATTCTGACTGAACCTTCTGTGGCAATTGTGGATCGTACTGTTGAGAAAAATGGCAATAAATGGTTGGCAACAGGCTATATCAATTATTTATATTCTCCACTCGGTCAGGAAATGGCAGCGAAACATTATTACCGCCCACGTAATCAGGAAGTTCTAGCGAAATACTCGAAGCAGTTCCCGAAAATTAAAACTTTTACCATTGATGAAGTATTCGGTGGCTGGGCCAATGCACAGAAAACTCATTTCGTGAATGGGGCGCTCTTTGATCAGATTTATAACTCAAAACGTTAATCTGTTGATTTAAAATTTAATTTTATAAATAAAGAAGCTTCCTCCAAGGAAGCTTTTTTATCGTTTGAGTAAAAATAAAAACGGTTTTCTCTATGGAAAATAATATTTATCTACAAAAAGTCGTTTGGAGCTTTAGCTAAACAGAGTGATAATGTGCAGTTAAATTTTTCGCCCTATTGATTGAGTTTTTATGTCCCATATTTCTGTATTGCTTCACGAAACCGTTGATGCCCTGGTGGCTGATCGAAATACGGGAATTTATGTGGATGGAACTTTCGGCCGTGGTGGCCATACGCGTCTTTTATTATCTAAATTAGATGAAAATGCCCGTGTTTATGCCTTTGATAAAGACCCCCAGGCACTTGAAACAGCTGCGATCCTGGAACAGGAAGATCCCCGGTTTAAAATTATTCATGCCAGCTTTGCTGACCTTAAAGAAGCACTTGCTGAGCATGGTATAGAAAGCGTGGATGGCGTGATGGCGGATTTAGGCGTGTCATCTCCACAGCTGGATCAGGCTGAACGTGGCTTTAGCTTTATGAAAGATGGTCCGCTGGATATGCGCATGGACAATTCACAAGGCCCGACCGCAGCTGAGTGGCTGGTGAATATTGAAGAAGAAGCTTTGGCCAATATCATTTTCCAGTATGGCGAAGAGCGATATAGCCGCCGGATTGCCAAAGCGATCAAGGCTGCCGGATATATTGATACGACAGCCAAGCTGGCAGAAATTGTCAAAGTGGCACACCCGAAATGGGAAAAAAATAAACATGCGGCAACCCGAACTTTCCAGGCAATTCGTATTGCTATTAATAAAGAATTAGAAGATATTGAAGTTTTCCTGCCACAAGCCGTTGAAGTACTTAAACCTCATGGTCGTTTGGCGGTTATTAGCTTCCATTCATTGGAAGACCGTTTAATTAAACAATTTATTCAAAAAGAATCTACCTTAGAGGAAGACTCGGGCTGGGGGATGCCGCAACAACGCAAGGATACACGTCGACTGAAAAAAGTATCACGTATCAAGGCAAGTGATGAGGAAGTGAAAGCCAATCCTCGTTCACGTAGTGCATGGCTCCGAGTTGCAGAACGTTTAGCTTAATAGGCAAATAATGAAAACTGAAGTGGTCGAAAGGAAGTTGAATCAGTCAGGGATGAAGAAAGCCATTACTTACGGCATTCTGTTGATGATGGTTTTCATCAGTGCTGTATTTGTGGTATTTCAAGTCTTTGAATATCGTCAGGATTATCGAAAACTGAGCAGCTATCTGCGTGAGCGTGATGATCTCAATGCAGAGTGGGGACGTTTGCTGATCGAGCAGCAGACCTTTGGTGCAACCGCCCAGATTGGAACACGTGCCGTGACCCAGCTCAGAATGTATTCTCCTCCTGTTTCACAGACCGTGGTGATTTCATTGCCACAAACTTCAGATGTAAAAAAATAAGGCTAGCGCTCAGACATGGTAGACAAGAAAACCAAGCAAGTGGCACGTAAAAAACAGTCCGTGACGACAAAAAATGCTTTAAGCGTTGATATTAGCCGTTTTTATATTATGTGGGCCGTGGTACTGCTGTGCTTTCTGGCTTTGATCGGGCGCGCTTTCTATGTACAGGTGATTAATAAAGAATTCCTGCAGAACAAGGCCAATGCCAAGATTTTAAGAACCGACAAAATTAAAGCCATGCGTGGTGTAATTTATGACCGTAATGGCGTGCCACTGGCGATCAGTACTCCAATTATGCGGATAGTGATTGATCCACGTGATTATTTTGATAATAAAAAACTCTATGATGAAACGATTCAGGCTTTGGAAAAGGATCCGAATAACCGCAAGCTGAAACGTCAGTTACCAGATAAAAACCTGAACCTGGATGAACTGGCTGATGCGGTGGGTATGGATCGTGCCGACCTGCGCCAGAAGATGGAAGCGCGTCCACGTTCCCGTTATCTGATTCTGAAAAAAGAAGTTCCGCCTCAACAGGCTGAGCTGATTATGAAGCGTAATTTCCAGGGTGTATACACCGAGAAAAACTATAAGCGTTACTATCCGCAGCCACAACCGAACTCCCAGATTATTGGCTTGACCAATAGTGAGAGCGTGGGGATTGAAGGCCTGGAAATGCAGCTGAATACCCGTCTGTCAGGTGTGGACGGCGAGCAGCAGATAGTACGTGATAAGAAGGGCAACCGCGTTAAAGACCCTGAAATTATTAAAGAAGTTGAAGCAGGAGAAAACATCACGCTTAGCATCGATTCACGTTTGCAGTACATTATGTATCGTGAACTGACTGCAGCAGGTGTTGCAAATAATGCCCGTTCTGCAACCGCAATCGCGGTGGATGTGAAGACTGGTGAAATTCTGGCGATGACTTCATGGCCAGCTTATAACCCGAATGATAAAAACGGATTATTGAACAAAGATGCGATGCGTAACCGCGGTGCGGTCGACTCTTTCGAGCCAGGTTCAACCATGAAGCCGCTGACTGTAGCGATGGCGCTGGAAAGTGGTAAATATACAGCCAATTCAGTGGTGAATACGACCCCGGGGAGTATGCGGGTCGGGAATCACACAATCCGGGATACCCACAATTATGGGCAATTAACCTTGGGTGGTATTATCCAGAAATCCTCTAACGTTGGTGTCGCCAAACTGGCGTTATCACTGCCTTATGAAACCTTGCCGACTTTCTATAAACGCCTTGGTTTTGGTCAGCGTTCTGCCGTGAAATTCCCGGGTGAAAGTGCCGGTCTGATTCTGCCACCTAGTAAATGGAACGTGTCTGAAGTGGCGACTATGTCTTATGGTTATGGTCTGAATGCGACGGTGCTACAACTGGCTGATGCCTATGCCATGCTGGCTAACAAGGGTGTAAAAGTCCCGCTAAGCCTGTACAAGTTAGAAGAACAGCCGAAAGGCGAGCAGATGATTGATCCGAAAATTGCAGACCAGGTTCTGCTGATGATGGAAACTGCAACCTTGCCAGGGGGTACCGCTACTCGTGCGACAGTGCCAGGTTATCGGGTTGCAGGTAAAACAGGGACTGCGCATAAATTGCGTGCTGACCGTAAAGGTTATTCGACCAATGAATACCGTGCTTTATTTGCCGGTGTGGCACCAGTCAGTGACCCACGTATTGCCATGGTGGTGGTGGTAGAAAACCCGCAAGGCACCTACTATGGTGGTACGGTATCTGCGCCGGTCTTTGCGCGTGTAATGCAAGAGTCTTTACGCTTGCTGAATGTCCCATTGGACAAACCTTTAGAATCTCCCCAAGTCCAGTAAACAGGTGATCAATGTCGATAACATTTCAAGATCTCTACGCCGTTCAAAATAGTGCTGAATGGATGCGACAATCCTTTCAGGGCTTTGAGCTGGATAGCCGAAAAGTAAAATTAGGGCAAATTTTTATTGCCCTGACCAGTCTGTCTCAACCTGAAAAAACTGTGGAATATGCGAAAAAAGCGCTATCTCTAGGAGCACTGGCAGTCATTTCTGAACAGGATCTCGGAATCTCTCCTGCATTAGTTTTGACAAATGTAAGGCATCTAATGGGGGAGTGGCAGAAACGTTATCTGCAAGCGACCCAGCCAGTACAGGCTGCACGTATTCTGGCCGTGACTGGAACCAATGGAAAAACCACCATTTCCCGTTTGGTCGCAGAACTCCTGATGCTGCAAGGCAAACCTTGCGCGGTGATGGGCACCACGGGCAATGGAATTTTGCCCAATCTGGAAGCCTCTTCGCATACCACACTGGATGCGCTGCAATTGCAAAATGCCCTACATGGTTATGCGCAAGCGGGCGCAGAATTTGCTTCGATTGAAGCCAGTTCGCATGGTCTTGAACAAGGCCGCTTAAATGGTTGTGATATTGAAATTGCAGCTTATAGCAACCTGAGCCGTGACCATCTGGATTATCACGGTACGTTGGAAGCTTATGCTGAGGCCAAGTCACGTTTATTCAAATTTGAATCTCTGAAAGTTGCAATCATTAATCTGGATGACGCACATGCTCAGGTGATGATTGAGGCGGCTCAGGCTAATCTAGCGCAGCCGAAAATTTTGACTTATTCATTGTCGCAAGCTGCTGACTATCAGGTACAGGATATTCAATATAGGATTTCTGGTGCAGAATTTAAACTGATCACTGCGCAGGGTACATTCACCGTACACAGTCCACTCTTGGGTCATTTCAATATTGAAAACCTGGTGGCGAGTCTGGTTGTTGCAGAACAGGCTGGTTTTGATTTAGCAAATTTGATTGAGACTGTGCCTAATCTAAAAGGCGCACCGGGTCGTATGCAGGTACTGCGTGATGGTGAGCGCTTGTTTGTAGTGGATTATGCCCATACGCCAGATGCTTTGACACAGGTATTGGTGACTTTAAAACGCCATGTCAATAACAAGCTCTGGGCGGTATTTGGCTGTGGTGGTGACCGTGATCGTGGTAAACGTCCATTGATGACACAAGCGGCTCTCAATGGTTCGGATATTGCGATTTTAACCTCTGACAATCCGCGTACTGAAAACCCGGAACAGATTTTTGCGGATATGAAGCAAGGTATCGATTTCGCTGGTAAAACTTATCAGGAAATTCATGACCGCCGTGAAGCGATCAAGTTTGTAGTGAAACATGCGCAAGCGGGTGATATTGTCGTGATTGCAGGCAAAGGGCATGAAAATTATCAGGAAATCGATGGCGTTCGCCATTGGTTTGATGATGTTGTCGAAGTACAGGCGGCCATTGATGCGCAGCACTGTAACTCTGATTCAGCATATCCAGCGCAGTAATAGGACGAATTTATGCATACTTCAACTACCAGTACTGTGCCTTTAGTACCTTGGACTGCAGCACAATTACAACAGGCGACTCAGGGTTACTGGCTGAATGACAAGCAGCCTGAAGGCGAAATTAAACGTATCCTGATGGATTCTCGTGATGCTGAAGCCGGTGATGCTTTTCTGGCTTTGAAAGGTGAACGCTTTGATGCACACGATTTCGTAGCGCAAGTTGCGGCAAACGGTTGCCAGATTGCCATTGTCGATCATCCGGTTGATGCTGAAATCTGCCAATTGGTTGTGGACGATACCCGTCAGGCGCTGGGTCATCTAGGTGCTTTCCGTCGTCAGCAAAATCCACAACTCAAAGTCATTGCCCTGACTGGCAGTAGCGGTAAAACCACTACCAAGGAAATGCTGGGTAGTATCTTGTCTCGTCTGGCACCAACTTTGGTGACGCGCGGTAACCTGAACAATGATCTCGGTGTGCCTGTGATGTTGCTGGAGCTGCGCCCAGAGCATCAATATGCAGTGATGGAACTGGGGGCCAGCCATCAGGGTGAAATTGACTATACTGCTGGTCTGGTACAGCCTCACGTGGCCGGTATTATTAACATCGGGACTGCACATCTGGGCGAATTTGGCGGCCGTGATGGGATTTGCCGTGCCAAGTCAGAAATTTATTCGCATATTTCTGAAACCTCTATTATTCCTGCAGCGGATGATTATGCCGAGCAGATCCGAGCTGCTGTGAAAACCGAAAAGACCTTAAGTTTTGGTCAGGGCGGAGAGGTCTACGCAACTGAAGTGGAATTACATCCGCAGTCTGCAAGCTTTATCTTGAATACACCTCAAGGTAATAAAACAGTAAACCTGCCATTTGCTGGTGAGCATAATGTGCAGAATGCAACTGCTGCTGCGGCCTTATCTTTAGCCCTTGGTATCAGCCTGGATGATATTGTGGCTGGCCTGGAAGAGGCAGTAGGTGCCAAAGGTCGTCTGAACTTCATCAAGCACAAAGAATTTTTGTTTATTGATGATACCTACAATGCCAACCCAAACTCGATGCGTGCTGCCGCTGACGTTTTAGCACAGCAGGAAGGTATCCGTGTCATGGTGATGGGTGATATTGGTGAGTTAGGTGCATCAGCTGCGATTGAGCATTATAAACTCGGTCGGGATCTGGTTTCGGTAAAAGGCCTGAACTTTGTGGTGGCTGTGGGTGAATTTGCACCTGCCGCACAAGAAGGTGCGCGTAGTACACAATATGGTAAGAAAATGCAGGCTTTCCTGAATCAGGAGCAGGCATTACCGTTTTTAATTGATTTGATTGAAACACATCAACCTCAGCCGATGTCATTCCTGTTTAAAGGGTCGCGTTTTACCCATATGGAAACATTGATGGCTGCATTGATGGAGAAACTCTAAATGCTGTTATGGCTATTTGAACAACTGGCGGGCTATGACAGCACGTTTCAGGTGGTTCGTTATTTAACATTACGTGCTTTGCTCAGTGTCTTGACGGCATTGACCATTGGTTTGGTGCTGGGCCCTGTGATGATTCGCAAATTACAGGCATTAAAATACGGTCAGGCGGTGAGCTCATTTGCACCGGAAAACCATGCCAAAAAAATGGGTACACCCACCATGGGTGGTGTGCTGATTCTGCTCTCAATTGGTATTTCGACCTTACTCTGGGCAGATTTATCGAACCCATACGTGTGGATTGTACTTGCGGTGATGGTGATTTTTGGTGCCGTTGGCTGGGCAGATGACTGGATCAAGATCCGTTATAAGGATAATGCCGGTTTGCCTGCACGCAAGAAGTTTTTCTGGACCTCTGTAGGTTCAATTGGTGCCGGTATTGCGCTTTATGTGATTGCACAGCAACAACCGAATCCGGTCGTGACAGCCAATATGCTGGATGTGCTGATTCCATTCTTTAAGGATCATACGATTCCACTCTCAATGATTCCACTCGGTATTGGTTTTATTATCTTTACTTATTTCGTGATTAATGGCGCATCGAATGCCGTTAACCTGACGGATGGTCTGGATGGTCTGGCGATCATGCCGATTGTACTGGTGGCTGCTGGTCTAGGTGTTTTTGCTTATCTTGCCGGTGATGTACGTTTTGCGAACTACCTGCATATTCCATATGTAAAATATTCATCTGAGCTAGTGGTGATCTGTGCCGCGATGATTGGTGCGGGTCTAGCATTCCTGTGGTACAACGCCCATCCTGCCCAGGTATTTATGGGCGATGTAGGAGCTTTATCATTAGGTGCGATGCTGGGTACGATTGCGGTGATGGTTCGTCAGGAAATCGTGTTTGCGATTATGGCGGGTGTATTTCTGGTTGAGGCAATTTCAGTATTCTTGCAGATCGGTTCATTAAGAATGCGCAATAAACGCGTATTCCTGATGGCACCCTTGCATCATCATTATGAAAAGAAAGGGTGGCGTGAAACTCAAGTGGTGATCCGTTTCTGGATTATCACGATTATGCTGGTAGTTTTGGGTCTAATGACTTTAAAATTACGCTAAGAAATGCATTTGAAAAAGTCGGCGCATGCCGGCTTTTTTGTTTTGGAGAAACTATAAAATGAACCTACTCATGTGTCCGGTATGTCGTGAGCAGTTACGTCTAAATGAACGGACCTGGCGCTGTGACAATCAGCATAGCTATGATGTCGCAAAGCAAGGCTATGTGAATTTGCATGTGGTTCAGCATAAACACAGTAAAAATCCGGGTGATACACCTGAATCAGTACAGGCGCGCCGCGCATTTTTAAGTGCAGGTCACTATGCTCCGTTGCAACAAGCAGTGGTACAAAAGATTCGTGAACTGCGTATTGAAAATCTGCTGGATATTGGCTGTGGGGAAGGGTATTACACTGATGCCATGCAACAGGAAGTACTGCAGTGTGTAGGCGTGGATATTGCCAAAAATGCGATTCAGGTAGCAGCGAAGCTGAATAAAGAGATTACTTGGGTAGTAGGTACAGGCGCAACTTTGCCTGTATTAGATGAATCAATAGATCTATGTACCAGCCTGTTTAGCCCGATTCCGAAACAGGAAATTCTGCGTGTACTCAAGCCGAAATCTTATTTAATGGTTGTGACTCCTGCACCACAGCATTTGTATGCCATGCGCGAAGCCTTATTTGAGGAAGTTAAACCGCATGAACCACAAAAGTTTGTCGAGCAGTTGCAAGATGCATTTGATTTGGTGAGTGAACAGATTGTTGAAGCGCCTATGAATTTGCCACAAGCAGACTTGAAAAACCTGATTGCGATGACGCCATATGCTTATAAGGCTAAACCGGAACGCCGTCTGGCACTTGAACAGCAAGAACAATTTGAATTAATGGCACAATACCAGATTTATCTTTTTCAAAAGAAATAATACCGATCATTATTCTAAATAATATAAAGCCCTCATTTGAGGGCTTTTTATTTGACTGCTTAATCGGGAAAGTTACTGAACCTGTTCAATCAGACTATCAAGAGAATCTGTTTTCTTTGGCTGCAATGGTTGTTCCTGCGTTGCTGGTGTTTCACCAGGTACAGTCAATTCTTCACCCGGTAGATCTTCAAAATCATTTTGCTCACGTCTAGGTATAACGACTGGGGCTGGACGATACAGTGGAGTGGCCATTGGTGGAGAAGAGTGGTCTTCTTGTACTTCTTCTAAATCCTGATTGATGACTTTAGTACGATTAACTGGGGCTTTGGCTTTACGATCCAGACGCACCCAGGATTCTGGTGTACCTTTTAGCGCATTGGCCATAAAGTCGGTCCAGATTGGCAGGGCAGCTACACCGCCATACTCACGGCGACCTAAAGTTGTTGGCTGGTCAAAGCCGACCCAGGCTACTGTTACCAGCTTACCATTAAAGCCAGCAAACCAGGCATCCTTGGCATCGTTAGTAGTACCTGTCTTTCCCCCCAGGTCACTACGCCCAATGCGTAAAGCTGCACGGCCAGTACCGTGCTGGATTACATCACGTAAAATATTAGCCATTTCGTAGGCAGAGCTGGATTTAAGAATACGCTGTGCCTGACGGTAATTGCTATGTTCAGCCGAAACTTTCGGTGCTACTGCTTTGGTTTCCAGTGAGCGGTTATTCATTTCGATCACTTCATCATCTGGCGTCACCACGTCAGCAGATGCAATCGTTTGTTCTTCCTGATTAATACAGGAAATGCAGGCATATTCAGGTTTTGCTTCAAAAATCGTCTTGCCATAAGCATCTTCAATACGGCTGATGAAATGCGGCTGGATACGGTAACCGCCATTGGCGAAGGTGGCATAACCGGTTGCCATCTGAATAGGCAGTACTTGCGGCGTACCAAGGGCAATGGTGTAGTTGCGTGGAATCTGTTTGTCTTCCAGACCAAAATCCATCAATAATTGTCGGGTGCGCTCAATCCCCACCGTTTGTAGCAGGCGCACAGAAACGGTATTACGTGAAAGGTATAAGGCACGACGTAAAGGAATCATGCCCAGATAACGACCATCTGAGTTTCGGGGAGTCCATTTACCAATCGTAATCGGCGCATCATTGACCATGGTATGCGGACTCATGCCGCGTTCCAATGCCAGTGCATAAACAAAAGGCTTGATGGTCGAACCCGGCTGACGCCAGCCTTGAATGGCACGGTTAAAAGTCGATTGATAAAAATTATAGCCACCCACCACTGCTTCAATGGCACCATTATTTGGATTGATGGCAATCAGCTGACCTTGAACTTTAGGAATCTGTACCAGTGCCCAGGAAGTTTTTTGTGCATTAGGACGTAAACGGACAATATCTTTCAGTTTAACAATATCCGCCGCACGCTTGGGTGCAGCGCCAACACTATTGGCGTTTCGGTAACGGCGCGCCCATGACATTCCTGACCAGGGAACGGTGACGGTGGTGCCATCCTGCATTAAGGCTTCAAAACTATTTTGGTTGATTTTAGTGACTTGAGCAGGGTAGGTATTGGCAAAAGGCTGGAATTTTTTTAAGGGTTGATCATTTGCTTCAGCACCGCGCCAGCCATGACGTCGGTCATAAGCTTCAAGGCCTTCTTGTACGGATTGCTCAGCATACGCCTGACGTTGACTATTAATCGTGGTATAGACTTTATAGCCAGAATCGATAGCCTGTGCACCAAAATTCTGGATCAGTTCAGAACGAACCATCTCTCCAACATAGGGAAACTTATTGCGAGTGCTACGATCCGGCATATCCAGATTGATTGGTTCCGCAATCGCTTGCTGATACTGTGTCTGATTCAGATAACCAAGCTGCAGCATACGTCCCAGAATCCAGTTACGACGTTCAAGAGCACGTTTAGGATTGGCGACCGGATTGTACTTGGAAGGAGCTTTCGGCAAACCGGCAATCATTGCCATCTGGGCAAGAGAAAGTTCTTCCAGGCTTTTGTTGTAATAGATTTTAGCCGCTGCTGCGATGCCATAAGCATTTTTACCCAAGAAAATCTTATTCACATAGAGGGTTAAAATTTCTTCTTTAGTCAGGTTTTGCTCAATTTTACGTGCCAGGAAAATTTCAGTCAGTTTGCGCTTCAGTGTTCGTTCTGGACTGAGATAATAGTTTTTTGCCACCTGCATAGTGATGGTCGAACCACCGGTCTGTACATCGGAACCCGTGACGCTTTCACTTAATGCCCGGCCCAAGCCTTTAAAACTGATGCCACTATGTTCGAAAAAGCTGGAATCTTCCGCAGCGAGGAAGGCATGAATAAATTCTGGTGGAATCTGATCATATTCCACAGGCACAGAAAGTTTGCCGCCATATTCTGCAATCAACTCTTGATCGGAACTAAATACTTGTAAAGGCTTAAGTAAAGGAGCCTTTTTAAGGATAGACATTTCAGGCAAAGATGGAGCAATATAAAGGTACATGCCATAAAAGCCCATCGGAATTGAGATCATAATTATGATAATGATCAAAAAAAATGGATGAACAAGGCCTGAACTGGATAGCTTTTTCATAACAAGTAAGTTTTAATAAGAGCTAATGGCAAACTAAGTGAGCGGTCAGTATATCCTTTAGATATACATAATGTTAGATGACTTATTGTATCTAGATAAAATTATTAGACCGATTATACCTAGTAGGCTACTTTATTTTTGGGGATAAAAAAATAATAGGAATGATATTGTGCGCAGGTTATATCGTAAGCCAAACAAGGGGTTAATAGGCGTCGACATCAGCTCGACTTCTGTTAAAGTTTTGGAACTCTCTATGAAAAGCGGACGGTACTGGGTAGAAAGCTATGCTTTGGTCCCATTACCAGAAGGTAGTGTTGTTGAAAAAAACATCTTAAATCCAGAAGCCGTCGGTGATGCTTTGGCTCGTGCTATTAACTTGGCCAATACCCAATCTAACCAGGCTGCATTTGCGATTCCTACGTCTATGGCGATCACCAAAACGATCGAAATGGATGCAGATATGACAAGTGATGAACGCGAAGTTCAAATTCGTGAAGATGCCGAACAATACATTCCATTCCCACTCGATGAAGCCAGCATTGACTTTGAAGTCTTGCCTGATCGATTGTCTAATCCAAATCGTGTCAATGTTCTGTTGGTCGCAACCCGTATTGAAAATGTCGAAGCCCGGTCTGAAGTACTGCAAATCGCGGGGATCACACCCAAGATTGCAGATGTAGAAAGCTTTGCATTGGAAAATGCTTTCAGGGTGTTTGCCGATACTTTACCAATGGGCGTAAATACTGTCGGTATTCTGGATATTGGTCATAGCATGACAACTCTATCAGTCATGCGGAACAACAAGATTATTTATACTCGTGAGCAGGTGTTTGGGGGCAAGCAGCTGACTCAGGAAATCCAGAATCGTTATGGTCTGTCTTTTGAAGAAGCGGGACGCGCCAAGAAAACACGTGCATTGCCAGATGACTATGATATTGAAGTCTTGGAGCCATTCTTGGATGCTGTGGTGCAACAGGCAGCTCGTTCATTGCAGTTTTTCTTCTCATCTTCTCAGTTTAATGAAATTGACCATATCCTGTTGGCAGGAGGGAATGCCAATATTCCGGGTCTGGCAAAATTATTACAGCAAAAGCTTGGTTACCGTGTCACGATCGCGAATCCATTTTTACAAATGGGCTTTTCTCCTCAAATTGATATTAAAAAAATTGAAAATGACGCGTCCTCACTCATGGTTGCATGTGGTTTGGCATTGAGGAGTTTTGATTAATGGCAAAAATTAACTTACTTCCTTGGCGTGATGAGCTCAGGATAAAAAGAAATAACGAATTTGTCGCATATTGCGTCGGGGCCTTGTTGCTAGGGGTAACAGCAGCTGGAGGAAGCTGGTTCTACTATGATCAAAAATTACAGGATCAAGAACAAGCCAACCAACTCATCATCAGTACCAATCAGAATCTGGATGTACAGCTAAAATCTCTGGAAGGTTTACAGGAACAGCGTAATGCGATTGTGGAACGCATGAAACTGATTCAAGGTTTACAAACCCAGCGTCCAATTGCCGTACATCTTATTGACGAGATTGTACGTGTAACCCCAAGTGATATGTATATCACCAAGTTTGACCGTGTCGGTGATAAGTTCACCATTGAAGGTAAAGCAGCAAGTCCAAATACGGTTGCAGAATTATTGCGTAATCTCGAAGCTTCTACCTGGTACCGTAATGCTTTCATGAATGCATTCCTAGTGGCGGAAGAGAATAAGGACAAGGCGCCAAGCTCTGTTATTCCACGTGTTGAAGAATCTTATGGCACATTTACAGTGACAGTGGATCTGGACCAGATTGCTCAACCGGTGCTTTCAGAACAACAGCCGCAAGCAGCTGCAGCAGCAGGAGGGGCGACATCATGAGCGAACAATTTGATGAATTAGGTCAGGAAGCTGTTGTTGTACCAAAAAATAAAATGACGGTAGAAAAGTTTTTTCAGCAATTTAATACCCTCGATCCAAATAACTATGGTAGCTGGCCACTGGCTGTAAAGATTACCTGCTGGGTATTTATTGTTTTCCTGGTTTTGATGCTGGCTTATTTCGGTCTGATTCGAGGCAAGATTGAATCAATTACTCAGGCCAATGCACAAGAACAGAATCTGTTAAATGAATTTCGTGAGAAAGATTCCAAACTGCGTAATTTGCAACAATACCAACAGCAACTTCAGGATATGGAAGCAAGCTTTAACCAGCAGCTTGAACAGTTACCAAAGGAAACTGAAATCCCAGGCCTGGTTGAAGATATTAATTTGAGTGGTGTCAATGCCGGACTGAAGTTTAAGAATATCCGTCTTGAACCTGAAGTAAAGCAAGAGTTCTTTATTGAACAGCCAATTTCTATTGAAGCAACGGGTGATTATCATGCCTTTGGTTCATTTGTCAGCGGTATTGCAGGATTGTCTCGTATCGTGACGCTACACGATTTTACGATTACGGGTACTGAAAATAAAGAGAAGAAAACAGATATCCCGGTTGTAGATTATACCTTGAAGGCAAAAACCTATCGTTATGTCGGTAGTGCGAACTCAGCATCGGCAGATACAACAGCTGCGAATAGTCAGGGGGCACAGTAATGAAGATGATCAAAATTGCTTCAGCACTTACTGCCGGATTAATCCTGGCAGGTTGTGAATCACGTATTGATGTGGTGAATCAGGAAATGGCCAATATCCGCAATCAACCCGCATTGCCCATTGAGCCAGCACCCGATTTTGCTCCGGTTGAAACTTTTAGTTATGCAGCACATCAGCTAAAAAGTCCTTTCTTGCCAAGTTCATTGGCAGCAGAACTGAAGATTATGGCAGGGAAACGGGTTTATCCAAACCTATCACGTCAATTGCAACCTTTAGAAAGTTATCCGCTTGAAACTTTGACCATGAAAGGAAGTCTCAAAAACCAGGCTGGACAGATTATGGCTTTAATTAATACGCCAGATGGGGAAATTGAACGTGTACAGCGTGGCAGTTATATGGGACTTAATCATGGTCGGGTGATCCATATCACACCGACACAAATTGATCTGATCGAGATTATTCCAGATGGACGCGATGGCTATGTGGAACGCCCTCGCAGTATGGTCCTGATTGGGCCTGCGCCATAAGTTAAAGGGAATAACAATGAATAAAAGTTTTAAAGAATTTATTTTTGGGGATGCTAATACAATGAATCATGTGTTTCGTCAGTTTTCAATGGGGGCAGTTGCTATTGCTGTAATGCAGGCGGCAAGTGCACAGGTTTCGATGACCAATGTGGTGCCAATGCAGATTCCAGGACAAGGTACTGAAATTCGCGTGATGTTTAATGGCTTGCCACCTCAACCACAAGCTTATCAATTAGAATCACCATCACGTCTGATTCTGGATTTTGATAAAGCACAGCAGAATTTAAAACAGAGCAATATTGTTGTTGCAACGAAAGAAGCAAGTTCTGTAGATGTGACTTCAGATGCCCAGCGTGCGCGTTTAACTGTGAATCTGGCTGATGCGGGTGCATTTACCACGCGTGTTGAAGGCAATACCTTTATTCTAAAAATCAATTCAACCAATCCAGTTATCCCTGTACAGCCAGTCGTACAACAAAATACTCAAGGTATTACTAATATTGGGTTCCAGCGCGGGGCGAAAGGTGAAGGTCAGGTCGTGATTGATCTGGCGAGTGGTAATACACCGGTTGATGTGCAACAGCAAGGCACCAAAGTTATTGTACGAGCATTAGGCTCCAAGATTCCTACTCATTTAACGCGTCGTCTGAATGTGAATGATTTTGCTACACCTGTTTCGACAGTAGATGCAGTCAACCAGAATGGCTCTGGAGTGATTACCATTCAAACTTCAGATAGCTATGAATACATGGCTTATCAAACCGATAATAAACTGACAATTAGTTTAAAACGCCCAGAAGAGAAAAATCCATTACGTCCAAAAGCTGCTCAGCATTATACTGGTAAGAAAATTTCTTTAGATTTTCAGGATATTGAAGTTCGCCGAGTATTACAGCTACTAGCAGATTTCACTGACATTAATATGGTTGCAGCAGACAGCGTACAAGGCAATATTACTTTACGTCTTAAGGAAGTGCCTTGGGATCAGGCTTTAGATATTGTTTTAAAGACTAAGAATTTGGATAAGCGTCGTAATGGTAATGTAATCTGGATAGCGCCTGTATCTGAGCTCATTAAAGCTGAAGAAGAAGAAGCCAAAGCACTTGCACAAAGTGTAAAGCTTGCTCCTATTCAGACAGAATATATGCAACTCAGTTATGCCAAAGCAGCTGATATTGAAAAGCTCATCACGCAGAATAAAGGGGCCTCAAGTGCCGGTTCTAATACAGGCAGTACAAGTGGAGATGATAAGGAGAGTCTACTGAGTTCACGTGGTTCTATTTCTATTGATGCACGTACCAATACTTTAATTGTAAATGATACTCAGCCTTTTATCGATAAAATCCGCAATATGGTGGATCTGCTTGATGTACAGGTAAAGCAGGTCATGGTTGAAGCACGTATTGTGCGTGCATCGACTGAATTCACCAAAGAAATCGGGGTGAAATGGGGAATTCTTTCTCAGGGCATTACTAATAATAATAATCTATTAGTGGGTGGAAGTGACACTACACTTTGGGATTTGCGTGATCCTCAAGAAAGTGATTTAGGTGGATATACCTATGATATTCAACGCCCAGATAATTTGAATGTTGACTTGGGTGTTGCAAACCCTGCTGGTCGAATTGCTTTTGGCTTGATTAGCTTATCTGACTTTATGTTAGATCTGGAGCTTTCTGCTTTACAAGCAGATGGTTATGGTGAAGTGATCTCAACACCTAAAGTTTTAACAGCAGATAAGCAGGCGGCTAAAGTTTCATCAGGTACACAAATTCCGTATCAATCTTCAGAAGGGGGTGGTGCAAATGCAGTTTCAACTACTGAATTTATTGATGCAACCCTCAGCTTAGATGTAACTCCTAGTATTACACCTGACGGTAAAGTTCAGATGCTGCTCAATATTACCAGTGATACTCCTGGAAACCCGACTCCAACGGGTCAATTAACGATTAATAAAAATCAAATTAGCACTAATGTGCTGGTTGATAATGGAGAAACGGTAGTTTTGGGGGGGATTTTTGAGCAAGAAACACGGAATGGACAAACTAAAGTACCTTTCTTGGGAGATATTCCATATTTAGGTCATTTATTTCGTAGAGATCTTAAATCTGACAATAAGCGTGAGCTCCTGATTTTTATTACACCTCGAATTGTTAATGACAGTGTTTCAAGAAATCATTAATATATTTTGAAATTAACAAAATGAATAGGTGACTCCTTGCCAAGCAAAGAGTTTGAATCCCTGCCAAATATCTATTTGGTAGGGCCGATGGGGGCGGGAAAGACAACAGTAGGACGGCATTTAGCAGAATTGTTAGGACGAGAATTTCTGGATAGTGATCATGAAATTGAGCGTAAAACAGGTGCAACGATTCCCTGGATCTTTGAAAAAGAGGGTGAACAGGGCTTTCGTAGTCGTGAAACGGTTGTCATCGATGAGTTAACTTCACGACCACAGTTGGTTTTGGCCACAGGTGGTGGTGCGGTGACTCAGGCGCCTAACCGCGAATATCTGAAACAGCGAGGCATCGTTGTTTATCTCTACACTCCTGTAGAAATCCAGCTCCAACGAACCTATCGCGACAAAAACCGTCCCTTATTACAAGTTGAAAATCCGGAACAGAAACTTAAAGATCTGCTGGCAATTCGGGATCCGCTGTATCGGGAAGTCGCACACCATATTATTGAGACCAATCAGGGCGCTGCACGCGATCTGGCACAGCGTATTCTGAATCTCATCCTTCCGAAAAAATAAGCTCAGTAAAAAAGTGGTTACCCCATCATGCAAACCTTACATGTCGAACTCGGTGAACGTCGTTACCCAATTTTTATTGGTAGCGATTTAAATCCTCAGCAGCTGTTAGAACCTTATATTCATGGTAAACAGGTGATGATTGTCAGTAATGATACGGTAGCACCACTATATCTGGAACACTATAAGACAGCCTTGGAAAACCTGGGTAAAACAGTAGCGACCTGTATTTTGCCTGATGGTGAAAAATATAAGGATATTCAATATTTAAACCTGATTTTTGATGCGTTGCTTGAAGCGGGTTTTAACCGGGATTGTACTGTATTGGCATTGGGTGGTGGCGTGATTGGCGATATGGCTGGTTTTGCTTCAGCCTGTTTCCAGCGTGGTGTGTACTTTATTCAAGTGCCAACAACTTTGCTTTCGCAGGTGGATTCCAGTGTCGGTGGTAAAACCGGGATCAACCATCCACTCGGTAAAAACATGATTGGTGCTTTCCAGCAGCCACAAGTCGTGCTGGCGGATATGTCCCAGTTATCAACCTTGCCAGATCGTGAATTATCAGCAGGTCTTGCTGAAGTCATTAAATATGCATTACTCGGTGATAAGGACTTCCTGGTTTGGCTGGAAGCCAATATGGAAGGTCTGATTGCTCGTGATGAGCAGTTGCTGGCTGAAGCTGTTTATCGTTCCTGCGCCCATAAAGCCCGTATCGTGGCGAATGATGAAAAAGAGCAAGGTGAGCGTGCTTTACTCAACCTCGGTCATACCTTTGGTCATGCCATCGAGTCTTATCTGGGCTATGGTGAATGGCTGCATGGTGAAGCGGTAGCAACCGGTATGGTCATGGCCGCTGATTTATCACAGCGTATGGGCTGGATTTCCGAAGCAGATCTCGCGCGTACAAAAAAAATCATTTCTCGTGCCAAACTTCCGATTGTTTGCCCTAAAATTCCTCTGGATGATTTCCTGGGATATATGGCACATGACAAAAAAGTCTTAAATGGACAGTTACGTCTGGTATTGCTGGAACAATTAGGACAAGCGATTATCACCCGAGACTTTGATGTAGAATTAATGAAGCAGGCCATTCTGGCCAATCAGGCATAGGTAATTTTAGAAAATGACAGCACTCCATACGCCATGGCAAAAGATTCAGCATTATTTTTGGCTGGTGACTGCGGTAGGCTGTCTTTTTGTTGCGCTCATTTTTTGGGCAATTACAGATAAGGATCAGGTCACTCCTGTAGAGAAAAAGCCTGAAACAGAGGTTGAACTACTGATTCAACCAGAAAAAGTCGCTTCAATGACCCATCTTGGTGCATTAAATGAGGAAGTTCATCCGCTGGATATGACCACACGCACCATTGTAAATGCAAACCATGAAGCCGAGTTTCGTGGTACCAAATATGTTACTCAATTTAAAAATCAGTATGCGATTGAGCTATTTCGGGTCTCTGATGAAATTATTATTAAAAACTTCTTAAGAAAACAGATAGATCGTAATAAATTCATATACTTGCGTCTGTCAGGCGAAAATATGCCTGAGCAATATGTTTTACTCTATGGTTCTTATAAATCAGCCAATCAAGCAAAGCAGGCACTGGATCATTTGAATATGGATTTGCCGAAATCAGTCAAACCAGCTGTGCAGCAAATTCAGGATTATCAACCTTATGTGAATAACTTAGGTTCTGATGAGCTGACGTCTAACCAGAAACTCTATCAAGTACGATTAAAAAATGTGCCTCTACCAAAAGTAGAGGAAATAGTAGTTCCTAAACCGCAGAGCCAGCCCTCATCAAATACGTCAAGTACCACCAGTACAACTATTGTTCGTCGTGATCCATCGGGGAATGTAGTAGATGTGCAGAAGTCTGAAAGCACTGTACCGTCAACGCCACGTGCTCAACCTAATGGTCAACAACGTGCTGAAGAGCAAGAGATAAGTGATCCTTTTAACTAATACAAATTTGGGTGCGGGCTAAAATAGCGCACCCTGTATGAAAAAATACTATAAATGTGCGTTTTTGGTGCAAAAAATACACAATAAAAATTATCACTCTGTTCCTAATATTTGCTAAATCTTTGTCATTGGTATTGTTTCTGTCTTAGTGCATCAAGTTGGCATGTTCTTTGCTTTATTGGTGCATGAATTGAATTAATCTCCCTGTTTTGGCGCGAAAATGATTCGATGATTATGCGTAAGCGTCATATTTAGTCGTTATTTTTATGTGATTTCTGAGTCTTTTAAACTTTATTTTTCATGCGTATTAATCTGAAAAGGTTTATCTTCAAAGTGTGAAGAAAAGTTTTACTCTGCTCATAGAAATTTCCTCGAAAGTAAATTGGACGCCATCGCAAAGACGGATTTAGATTGTTTAACAGCCCGCCAGGGCTTTGTGATAAGAAGGGTACGCTATGCACATGCCATCGCCTAATAATGTAGCTCCCGCTCAAGGTTTATACCAACCGGATGAGTTTAAAGATAACTGTGGTTTCGGTTTGATCGCCCATATGCAGGGTGATGCAAGCCATGATCTCGTCAAGACCGCAATTCATAGTTTAAGTTGTATGACCCACCGTGGTGGTATTGCCGCAGATGGTAAGACCGGGGATGGTTGTGGTTTGCTTTTGGCAATGCCAAAGGAATTCTTTCGTGAAGAAGCAAAGCGTTTAAGTGATATTACCTTAAGCGAAATTTTTGCTGTAGGTACGATCTTCCTGAACCTGGATCCTGCACTTGCAGCACACGCAAAACAAGTATTAACCAAAGAAATTGAAGAAGAAGGTTGCCGCGTTATCGCATGGCGTGTGGTACCAACCAACAATGGCGCGTTAGGCGAGATCGCGATGCAGTCTTTGCCTGCTTTTGAACAGGTCATTGTTAACTGCCCAATCGGTGTCACTGAGGTTGAATTTAACCGTAAGTTATTCTTGGCGCGTCGTCGTGCCGAGCAGAAACTGATCAATGATTCATACTTCTATGTAACTACCTTATGCTCAACTGTGATTAGCTATAAAGGTTTGATGATGCCAGCAGCAATTGCTGACTTCTATACTGACCTGGCTGATGAGCGTCTGGCGTCACATATTGTGGTGTTCCACCAACGTTTCTCTACCAATACCTTGCCACGCTGGCCATTGGCTCAGCCATTCCGTTATCTGGCGCATAATGGTGAAATCAATACCATTACTGCAAACCGTAACTGGGCGCTGGCGCGTACACCTAAATTCGAAAATCCATTACTGCCAGGCTTGACTGAACTGAACCCGATTGTTAACCGTACCGGTTCGGATTCTTCTAGTCTGGATAACATGCTGGAAATCCTCATAGGTGGTGGTATGGACCTGTTCCGTGCGCTACGTATGCTGGTTCCACCCGCTTGGCAGAATGTTGAAACACTTGATGCTGACTTACGTGCATTCTATGAGTTTAACTCTAAACATATGGAAGCATGGGATGGTCCTGCAGGCCTAGTCATTCAGGATGGTCGTCATGCGATCTGTATGCTGGACCGTAATGGTTTACGTCCTGCGCGTTGGGTCGTGACTAAAAATGGTTATATCACCCTGGCGTCTGAGATCGGTGTATGGGGGTATGAGCCTGAAGATGTAGTATCTAAAGGTCGTGTAGGTCCAGGTCAGATTCTGGTTGTGGATACCTTGACTGGTAAAGTATTAGATACTCAGGATGTCAATAACCACCTGAAACGTATGCGTCCATACCGTGAATGGCTGCGTGAAAATTCAGTACGTCTACAGGGTAGCCCTGAGCTGGAAGAATATCTGTGCGATCAAGGCTTAAAAGGCGATAGCCTGAAAGCGGCACAGAAAATGTTCATGGTGACTTTTGAAGAACGTGACCAGTTATTACGTCCAATCGCAGAAAGCGGTCAGGAAGCTGTAGGTTCAATGGGTGATGATACGCCAATGGCCGTGTTATCACGTCAGGTCCGTCACGTTTCCGATTACTTCCGTCAGCAGTTTGCGCAGGTTACTAATCCGCCGATCGATCCATTACGTGAATCGATCGTGATGTCACTGGAAACCTGTTTCGGTCGTGAACAGAATGTATTTGAGCAAAGCCCAGAACATGCAGACCGTTTGATCGTATCCAGCCCAGTGCTGACGAATTCAAAAATGCATCAGATCCGCACGATTGGTCGTAAAGGTTATGAAATTGCGGACATCGATCTGAACTATCCAGAAGCGGAAGGTCTTGAAGCGGCGATTGCACGTATCTGTGAAGAATCTGCTCAAGCGATTCGTGATGGTAAGACTTTACTGGTACTTTCAGACAAGAAAATCCGTGAAGGCTTCTTGCCAGCTAATGCTGTGATGGTCACTGGTGCAGTACACCATTATCTGATCAATACAGGTCTGCGTACCGATGCGAATCTGATTATCGAAACCGGTTTTGCTCGTGATCCACATCAGTTTGCTGTACTTCTAGGCTTTGGTGCGACAGCGATCTATCCATACCTGGCGTATGACGTGATCAATGATCTGGTGGCGAAAGGTGAATTGCTGGGTGATCCGGTATACGCGCAAAACAACTTCCGTAAGGGTATTGAAAAAGGCTTGCTGAAAGTCCTGTCCAAGATGGGTATTTCAACGGTTGCTTCTTACCGTGGCGGTCAGCTGTTTGAAGCAGTGGGCTTATCCAATGAAGTCGTGAACACATGCTTCGTTGGTGTACCAAGTCGTATTCAGGGTGCAACATTTGTTGATCTTGAAAATGACCAGAAACAATTGGCTGATATCGCGTGGAAAAACCGTAAACCAATTGATCAAGGTGGCTTGCTGAAATTTGTATTCGGCAAGGAATACCATGCATTTAACCCGGACGTGATCAACTCGCTGCACAAAGCAGTACGTTCTGGTAATTATGCAGATTTTAAAGAATATGCAGAACTGGTGAATAACCGTCCGATCGCAACGATCCGTGACCTATTCAAACTGAAAACAGACAATTCGATTGCACTGGATCAAGTGGAATCTGTAGAAGAGATCCTGCCTCGCTTTGACTCTGCGGGTATGTCTTTAGGTGCATTGTCGCCTGAAGCACACGAAGCGATCGCGATTGCCATGAACACAATTGGTGGTCGTTCAAATTCAGGTGAGGGCGGTGAAGATCCAGCGCGTTACGGCACTATTCGTAACTCGAAAATCAAACAAATTGCATCGGGCCGTTTTGGTGTGACTCCTGCTTACTTAACTTCAGCAGAAGTCCTGCAAATTAAAGTCGCGCAAGGTGCAAAACCAGGTGAAGGTGGCCAGTTGCCGGGCGGTAAAGTGAACGGTCTCATTGCTCGTTTGCGTTACTCTGTACCAGGTGTAACCCTCATTTCGCCACCACCGCATCATGACATCTATTCAATTGAAGATTTATCACAGTTGATCTTTGATTTAAAACAAGTTAACCCACAGGCGATGGTGTCAGTTAAACTTGTTTCTGAACCAGGTGTCGGTACGATCGCGGCAGGTGTAGCGAAAGCCTATGCTGACTTCATTACCATTTCTGGTTATGACGGCGGTACAGCGGCTTCTCCACTTTCCTCTATTCACCATGCGGGTTCGCCTTGGGAACTTGGTCTAAGTGAAGCGCATCAAGCCCTTCGCGTAAATGACCTGCGTGGCAAAGTCCGTGTACAAACCGATGGTGGTTTAAAAACCGGTCTGGACGTTGTGAAAGCAGCAATTCTGGGTGCAGAAAGCTTTGGTTTTGGTTCAACGCCAATGATCGCATTGGGCTGTAAATACCTGCGTATCTGTCACTTGAATAACTGCGCAACCGGTGTAGCAACTCAGCAGGATCACTTGCGTCAAGAGCACTACATCGGCGAACCACAAATGCTGATCAATTTCTTCACCTTTATTGCTGAAGAAACCCGTGAATGGTTAGCAGCACTCGGTGTATCCAGTCTGAAAGACCTGATTGGCCGTACCGATCTGCTAGAAGTCTTGCCAGGTGAAACTGACAAGCATGCACATCTAGATCTGAGCAAACTGCTGGAGTCACATCCTGCAGCTGAAGGTAAAGCACAGTACTGTGAAGTTCAGGGCAATGCGCCGTTTGACAAAGGTATTCTGGCTGAGAAAATGGTAGAAGAAATTCTGCCAGCGATTGAAGCGGGTACTGGTGGCGAATATCACTACAGCATTGGTAACTGTGACCGTTCGATTGGTGCACGTCTGTCTGGTGAGATTGCAAAACGTTATGGCAATCTCAGCATGGAAGCTCATCCGGTTAAAGTAAACTTGCTGGGCACAGCAGGTCAGTCACTGGGTGTATGGAATGCCGGTGGTCTGCACATCAGCCTTGAAGGGGATGCCAATGATTATGTCGGTAAAGGCATGGCAGGCGGTCGTATCTCGATCTTCCCACCGAAAGGTTCGCCATTCCAGACGCAAAATACCGCAATTATTGGTAATACCTGTCTGTATGGGGCGACTGGCGGTAAACTTTTTGCTGCAGGTACTGCGGGTGAGCGTTTTGCGGTGCGTAACTCAGGCGCCTTTGCCGTGATTGAAGGTGCGGGCGACCACTGCTGTGAATATATGACTGGTGGTATTGTGACTGTGCTTGGTAAAGTAGGCCACAACTTTGGTGCAGGTATGACCGGTGGGTTTGCCTATGTACTTGATCTGGATAACGACTTCGTTGACCATTACAACCATGAACTGATTGAGCTGAACCGTATTTCTACTGAAGCGATGGAAGAGCACAAAGAGTTCCTGGGTCGTATCCTGGATGAACATATTAAAGAAACAGGTAGTGCTTGGGCGTACAAGATCCGCCACGAGTTTGACTTCTATAGCCGTAAGTTCTGGTTGGTAAAACCAAAAGCTGCCAACTTGCAAACGCTGTTGAAAACAACTCAAGCTGATCCACAATAATTCCACTACTGCAGAAATGAAGGCAGATGCAAGGCAACTGTGAATCCCTTGCATCTACCCACGGAGAGAGACATGGCAGAACGCCTAAGTAATGACTTTCAATTCCTGGATGTAGCACGCCAAGATCCAGAGAAAAAAGAGATTGACGTCCGCAAAGCAGAATTTGTGGAAATTTATAAACCTTTCACAACTGAAGTGGCTGCAAATCAGTCACATCGTTGTCTAGGTTGTGGTAACCCATATTGTGAATGGAAATGTCCGGTTCATAATTACATTCCAAACTGGTTGAAGTTGCTGGCAGAGGGCCGTATTTTTCAGGCAGCTGAATTGTGCCATCAAACTAATACCTTGCCAGAAGTTTGTGGTCGTGTCTGTCCGCAAGACCGTTTATGTGAAGGTGCTTGTACCTTAAATGATGGTTTCGGTGCAGTCACCATTGGTAATGCAGAAAAATATATCAATGACACCGCCTTTGCATTGGGCTGGCGTCCAGATATGTCCAATGTAAAATGGACGGATAAAAAAGTTGCCATCATTGGTGCAGGTCCTGCCGGACTTGGTTGTGCGGATATTTTAGTTCGTGCCGGCGTAAAGCCAGTCGTGTTTGACAAACGTCCGGAAATTGGTGGCCTGCTGACTTTTGGTATTCCAGAATTCAAAATGGAAAAAGATGTAATGAAACGCCGTCGTGAAATTTTCACCGGTATGGGCGTTGAATTCCGTCTGAACACTGAAATTGGTACAGATGTGACCATCGACCAGCTACTGGCTGACTATGATGCGGTATTCATGGGTATGGGAACTTATACCTATATGAAAGGTGGTTTTGCCGGTGAAGACCTGAATGGGGTTTATGATGCCCTGGATTTCCTGATTGCCAACGTGAACCGTTGCCAAGGCTGGGAAAAAGATCCATCGGAATACATCAGCGTTGAAGGCAAGAAAGTCATCGTTTTAGGTGGTGGCGATACGGCTATGGATTGTAACCGTACCTCGATCCGTCAGGGTGCTGAGTCTGTTGTGTGCGCTTACCGTCGTGATGAAGAAAATATGCCGGGTTCACGTCGTGAAGTAAAAAATGCACGTGAAGAAGGGGTGGAATTCCAGTTTAACCGTCAGCCAATCGAAATTGTCGGTGAAAATGGCAAAGTGACAGGCGTGAAATTTGTGACCACTCAACTCAGTGAACCAGATAGCCGCGGCCGTCGCAGCCCGGAACCAATTCCGGGTTCAGAAGAAATTCTGCCTGCGAATGCAGTACTGCTGGCATTCGGTTTCCGTACCAGCCCTGCGGACTGGTTTGCTGATGTAAGTATTAATCTCGATGGTTCTGGTCGTGTGCTTGCCGCTGAACAGCAGCAATATAAATTCCAGACTTCGAATCCAAAAATCTTTGCTGGTGGCGATATGGTGCGTGGTTCTGACCTAGTAGTCACTGCGATCTGGGAAGGTCGTCAGGCTGCTGAAGGTATTCTGGATTACCTCGATATCTAACAGTTAAAAATTCACTGTAATCATTTAAGGAACCTGCTACGGCAGGTTTTTTTAATCTTTAATTATTTGCAAACTTAAAATAGGAAGCATTAAAAAGATTATAAAAAGTAACAAAACTTTAGAAAATACTGTTTAAAATCAAATTAATTATATAAATATCAATAAAGAATTGAGGACGAGACATCATGCGTGTATTAAAACAATCTCTCATAGCTTTGATGCTGGCCAGTACCTTAACCCTGAGTGGCTGTGGCTATAACACCTTGCAAGTCAAAGATGAGGCTGTGACTGCAGCCTGGTCTGAAGTACAGAACCAGTATCAACGTCGTGCCGATCTGGTACCGAATCTGGTGAATGTGGTGAAAGGCTATGCCGCGCATGAAGAGCAGGTGCTCACAGAAGTCACTCAGGCGCGTGCCAATGTAGCAGGCCTCAAAGTCGATCAGGAAGTCTTGGAAAATCCTGAACTGTTCCAGCGTTATCAGGAAGCACAGTCACAAATGACCAGTGCCTTGTCACGCCTGCTTGCGGTGACTGAAAACTATCCAGACCTGAAAGCCAATCAGCAGTTCCGTGATTTACAGGTGCAGCTGGAAGGTACAGAAAACCGGATTGCGGTAGCGCGTAACCGTTATATCACCACGGTTCAGGACTTTAATTCTTATGCACGTCAGTTCCCGCAAGTGATGACAGCCAAAGTGATTGGTATGGATACCAAACCAAACTTCAGTGCCGAGCAAAGTGCCCAGAAAGCTCCAACAGTCTCTTTTGAATAACTCATAACGTATAAATAAGCGAGAAATCACATGCCTGAGATGCTGCTGAAATACTGTGCTGGGTTGCTCCTCATATTGGGTATGGGGCTAACAACACCTGCTTCAGCAGAAACCGCCACGGCTACGGATACTGAAGAAGTCATCGTAGCGCGTGAAATCTTACAGCCTAAAACTGGTCAAAATGCTCCAGCTCAAGAAACTGAGGCTACAGCAGCGTCACAACCACAGATTGCCAATGATATGGCAGAAGGGCGGTTGCAGCGCGACTTGCCAAGTCTGAACGAACCTGTTATTGATCAGGCAAATTTACTGAGTCCTGCTGAAAAGCAGCAGCTGAGCCAGCGTATCCTGAAACTTTATAATGAAGGTAAAGGTCAGATTGGTGTGGTGATTGTACCGACTACCGGACAGGAAGATATTTTTGATTATTCCATGCGGGTCGCTGAGGCCTGGCAGCTTGGTTCGGCTAAACGGGATAATGGTTTACTCATGACCATTGCCATCAATGATCGCCGTATTCAGATTCTGACTGGCTATGGTCTGGAAGGCGTATTGCCTGATATTGTGGCAGGGCGAATTATCAATGACAAAATTACGCCGTATTTTAAGCAAGGGCAGTATGCTCAGGGAATTGATTCAGGACTGGCTGAAATAGAACGGATTTTAAATCTTGATCCTGAAATTGCCGCCCAAGCCGCGGATGAGCTAAAAGAGCGACACGAACAGGCTTATAAAGCCCAGCAAGCTTCTCAAGCCACTTTTGGTGCTGTAATTTTTATTATCATCGCTGGTGTGGTTGCTTCGATGATTTTTGGTAAAAAACTCAGTGCTGCAACTGCTGCAGTTGCAGGTACAGCTGCTGGCCTAGTCAATGGCATGGGCTTAATTGCCAGTTTAATGATTGGGATTGGCGTATTTTTTATATTAATCACTTCACTGGCGCAACTACTTTTGTATGCCTTTGCTTCTGGTGCTGGTCGTGGCGGTAGCGGCCGCGGTGGTTTTGGTGGCGGCTTCGGTGGAGGCGGTGGCGGTTTTGGTGGGGGAGGAGCATCAGGCTCATGGTAACAACGACAGATACAACAGAAATTGTCACGCAACCGAAGCTGGAAGAATATGCGCAGCCGAGTTTTAAGCGATGGTTCAAGCATTTCTTTTATATGCCAGCAACCAAGCGGTTTTTCTCCAAGCAGGATCAGCATGCAATTGCATTAGCTGTTGAAGAAGCTGAGCATGGGCATGTGGGGGAGATTCAGGTAGTGATCGAAGGCTGTTTACCTTCACGATCGGCCTATTATCAGGATACGCTGTGTCGTGCCCGCCAGTTGTTTGCTGAACTGGGCGTTTGGGATACCGAATATAATAGTGGTGTGCTGCTGTATTTAAACCTGTGTGAACATAAGGTTGAGATTGTGATTGATCGGGGAATTAAAGATGCAACGACCCAGCAAGTCTGGGATGAAATATGCCAAAATATTATTCATCATTTAGTCCAGCAGAAGTTTAAAGAAGGTGTAATCGAAGGAGTGAAACAGATTGGACAGGTTTTAGATCATTATTACGATCGTAAAATAGATGATTTAGAGAATGAATTAGGTAATAAACCGATTATTTTTTTATAATGAAGTAATAGTTTCTTTAATAAATATTATCTAAATTTTATCAACTTTAGTTTAAAAGACGCATCGAATTCGATGCGTCTTTTAAAATTAAATTATCATAGAGCAATACAAGATTTAGGTGCTAAGCCAGTAGCCACATTAGTCTTACAAGTCCATTGACCAGTAGACTCTGTAATTGCAGCTGTGCCATCATTACCACCACCTGTTGCAGCAGCATTGCGGTCAGCTGTACGGTACCAACCAATTGTTTTAGTATTAATTTTTGAAGAACCTTGAAGTGTACATACAATCGAAGTTTCGCCATTTACAGCAACAGCCGCAGAAATACTTGCGCAAGCAGCGGTAGAAGAAGGAATTCCGACATCAGCAGGTGTAGATAGTGCAGTTGATACCCCTTCTGAAAGTTTAAGTTCTGTATTTGTTTTACCACCACTAATATCAGCTAAACCAACAGATACTTGAGATTTAGCTACATAGTTTTGGTAAGCAGGAATCGCAATTGCAGCAAGAATACCGATAATTGCAACAACAATCATTAATTCAATACATTCCATAAGTCACTTTATATGGACATGCATCAAACCATTGAATTGTATTGTTTTATTTCATTCTTTATTTTGTCCATATGGACATGCTTTTAAAAGGACAAAACTTTTCAAATTGTCCATATTAAAAAATGGCTTTTACTCAGTGCGATAGGATGAATTTTTATAAAAGTAGGCAGGTTTTGAGATATTTTTAAATTTAGATAAGTTAAAAACGGAATAAAAAATATAGACTCATTTATCAGCCAACTTCTGTATTTCTTCTTTATGCTGAAGAATCACACGTCTTGCATGATGCAGAACAATACGCCTAGTTGCTTAGTTATCATCAAATTGCATAGACAAAAATTTTACAGCTGGACGAGGTATTTGTTTACTTTGAAGTCTTTCAGTCTTTTCATTCTATTACTCCCCCATGTATGAAATATTCCGCATAGAACAGCACTTTCAATTTCAAATTGCTTTTCCCCCCACACGAGCAATCATGACTAAACTAAATATAGTTGTCTGTTTGCCTAGCTGCAAATAATTTAGCTTTTCCTGCTACAGGCAACTTTCATATTTACATTTCTCAAAACTGACAAAACTGACATTTTCTGTCACTTAGTTACACAAATTTACTTTACATATTTTCAGAATTTTTAATCCATTAAATAATGTATTGATTTAATGTAGAATAATTAGATAATATGCATTGGCACACTTTGTGCAAATTATAAATTAGCTTACAAAGCTTATAAATAAATTAACAAAACATTTGTGGAGAATGTTATGAACGCACAGAAAGGCTTTACGCTGATCGAGCTCATGATTGTGGTCGCTATTATTGGTATTCTTGCTGCAATTGCGATTCCTCAGTATCAAAACTATACGGCTCGTTCGCAGGCTTCAGAAGCAATTAATTTACTAGGTGGTTTAAAAACTCCGGTAATGGATATTGCGGGAATGAGTGGCCTAGCTACAGCATGTAGCACTAAAGACGCTGTTAAAGATGTTGCAAGCACAAAAGACGTAGATGAAAGTGAACCTGCGGGCGCATTACATGCAGATAATGGACATACTCTAACCGGCACTTATGTAGCGAGTATTACAGCTAATGGTGCAACAGCTGGGACATGTATTTTAACTGCAAAATTTAAAAATTCAGCAGGTATTAATGATAAATTAAAGGATAGAGAAGTTATCTTTACATATACACAAGCTACTGGTAATTGGAAATGTACTTCTGACTTAGATCAAGCTGTGCGTCCAAAAACTTGTGATGCTAAATAATATTTAATACCAAATTAAAACGCATCTTTAGAGATGCGTTTTTTATTTTTACCACTATAAAAGGGAATATTTATGACTCTAGAAGCTCTAAAAACAGATCTGTCACCACGCGCATTAGAGAAATTTGATTCATTTAAAGCTTCAGTAAACCCTAGTATGAATGCCAATTTCAATTCAAGCGATGAAGCTACTTGGTACGATTTCATTATTCAACTTCACTTAGATCAGTATGAACTAGACTCTGATATTTTTCAGCAATGGCTGATAAAAGATGTAAAATTTTCGGAAACAGCAGCAACTATTTTAGCTGATCGCCTAAGTTCAGGCTTGTCTCTACTCAATCATTATAAGAAAGCCGACTTCGCCTAGAATGATCACACCGCTAATTCTTTATTTAACGGTGTGATCATCCACCTATACTTTATTTTGCTTCAACTCAAAATTTTCTAATAATAGTGAGTTTACGACTTTTAGCAATTTTTCATAATCTTCCTTTAACTGCTCATAATCACTTTTCACAGCTTTGGTCCTGCTTTTAGCTAGTTCAACCTGCTGTGCAGGCGCAAGAATATGTTGCCCTACTTCCTGCGCAGCTAGCTCAATTGCCTCTATAAGCGCAGCATGACGGCTCTTCTTAATAGAACCCCGTTTACGCCCTGCTTCCAGTGCTACAGTGTCATTATTAATCGCAGACCCTTTTGGTAGAATAGTCGGTTTGTTGGCTTTTAATCGTTTCAAAGCAGCATAATATTCATTGAGTGCACTCATTTTTTAAACCTCAATATTGATAGTTTGAATTTTTTGAATAGTTTTATTTAAAGCCATAATATCGCTATCCATCTGCCCATACAGCAAACTACTTGGTGCTTGTGTTTCTCGTGCTCGTTGTAATCGTTGGACTGCTTTTTGCATTTTCTCTGCGCTGCCAGCATCAAACACTGCATGGGCACAACTCAGACAACTTGTAATCGCAGTAAAGGAAATTTTTTCGCAAGAATCAGGGTTGGTACAAGCACCAAAAAGACTAGGCTTATATGCAATTTCCCCCTTTTTCATCCGCTTAACCGTTTCATCACGATCTGGAAAAACCTTCAGTAATTGCTCACGATCTTTTTGCAACTGCAAATAGGTTCCTGCACCGCCAAAGAGCTTACTAGAAGTACTTATTACGCCTTCCTCAAACTGAGTGTAGGAATGTACCAAACGCTGATATTCTAGCTCTTGAATAAATTCCTTTTGACTATCGCTGGCTAAAATGTTTGGAGCAAACACCGCATTGTCTCGATAATACAAAGTCATTGCTTCGGTTAAATGCTTATATTGAACTGACAGAGCACCTAACCCAATAATGCCTGAACGAGCACTATACACAGCCAGTGAGCGTCTAAATTGATGGGTACAGATATTCCAATACTCACCAATTTGACAGTCTTTTTCTTCTCGCCAATTCCGAAAACCATCAAATGCCTCTAGTTCAGCTAAATCGCTTTCAGTAATTTTTAATTCATCTCCAAGCGAGACTGAAATAAGGCTTAAATACTGATTAAAATTATTCTTTGTACGAGTCGGAGCACCTGAAAAATTGGAAATAAAATCGGTTTCGTTTTTAATATTTCGATTATTTTTATTTCGATGCTTTTGCGAGTATAGCGTTGGAAATAAGGGGTACTCAGCAGGATTAGACATATCATAATGTGGATTGAACAAAGCATAGATTTTACCGATACTTTGCGCTGCATGTACGCCTACTTGAATATCTTCAAACGTGATCCAATAAGTAGACTTATTACCTCCACCATGTAACTTAGAGGTATAGCCCATTAACACATGCACTAGGTGCTCATTGCTCTGAACAGTTTGGTAACAGTCATAAGACAGTTGATTCACCTCATTGTCCCGCATCCCTGTAAATAGGTGAATCCACAACTTGGCCATGCCTTGAATCAACGTCATATAGCGAGTGAGATTGGCATGTTTACGAATCTGATTATTTTCAAACAGTACCGTTAAACCAAGCAAATCTCGAGCATCCACAAAACTCACTGCATTTTTATAATCTTTAAACTCACGCGGCATACGCGCAAAAGCTTTATCTTGCTGAATATGCTGGAACCATTGCAGCAAAGCAGGTGCATTTTGATTAAACTCGTTTAATTTATCCGCTAAAGTATTAATTAAGGCAATATAAAGCCGTGAAGGAACCACTTTGGTTTGTGGGCCTACTTTGCCTGATTGCAACCTGAGTTGAGCAGCCAACTTTGCTAAATACTCAATCGGTTGATATGTACTAAACGCAGGAATGAGCCAGGGGTGTTGCTGTTGAATAGAAAAACAATCCGTTAAAAATGCTTTGACTTGGAGTGCTTTTTGATAACTTACGCTTATATAAGCATCATTCACTTTTGACATATAAGCAACATCACCAAATAACTGCTGCAATGTACAGCCATTACGGTATGCAATAGCAGCAAACTGGCGCAAAATAGTATGCCGCTTCTCAATACTTTTAATAATCGACTTACCCGATTTTATATAAAGCAAAGCAAAACTGATTTTTTTCATTTCTGCACGAATTTGACAGAAGAGAAAATCATCTTCACGTGCATTTTCAAGCCAACTATTAAAATTCAGGCGACAGTGACACTTCGGTAAATATGGAGAAAGATCCCACACATTGTCTGAATAAACTGATAATGTTTCACCGCTTTTCATTCGCGATAATACAAAAGTACTTGGAACAGTCAGCTGATTATTTTGTAGACTGTACTCATCAGGTAAAAACAGTTCAGCAATACCCAATGAATATAAATATGAATTAAATGAACTCATGCGACCCATCCCAAATCAAGTAATAATTCAAAATGATTCAGCCAATACGCATCTAAATCACCACTTTCTACTTCTTCCTGAATTGAAAAAATACGATCACGTAAATTTTCATAAGTGTTTGATAAATCTTCGATCACTTCATCGATACGATGTAGTACAACCCCAAACTGCTGTTCCCACTTGATTAGGTCCGTGGCTTTTTGTTTTACATAGCCGAGCAGACTTTTCAGTGACAAAAGCTTACGCACATCTTCATCATCAGCGTGGACTGCATAGTGTTGGCAAAATAGACAATGCTCAAATTGCTGACAGTTAGGTGTAGGAGCTTGTTCGGTAAAGCCTAAAGCTTTTTCAGGCTGTGGAGCTGCTGTAATACATGCACCGACAGGTAAGGTCTGAACATCAACAGTCTCATCCAACGTTTGCACAGCGATTCGTTCAAGCGTTCGTGTTTTTGCGACTGCAACTTCTCGCAGCTCATTAAAAAACTGTGAAATCTGCTGGGCTGCATCTTTGAATGAAGTACGTGCATAATTATTTCTTGCCGTATCGAGTGAGTGACCCATTACTTCAGCTTCAAGCAGTAGATCACCATCGCTAAACTCAACAGTTTGACTGCTCTTATGTTTACGCCACTGTTGCGGCGTAATCCAGACCATTCTTGGGAAAATACGCTGAAATAGCTTTTTCATTAATTGTAATCTGCCGTAGCTGACAGGTCCCAGCTGTTGAATTTCGTTGCGTAATGGAAAGATGAAATCACATGCTTCATCTTGAATATACCATTCACGAAGTTCCAGAATCTTTCTAAACACTGGCTCAAATTTCACCCCAAATTCTGGGTATACTGTCTTACCTCCTGCACGGCTTTTCGCTCCTGAAAAGCGTCGTCCTTGAGTACTTGGTAGAATTTCCATTGTTCCTATTTGTAATTGTTGAGCAGTGTCTAGATTTGCTCCAGTTTGTGCGATAAAGAGCAACATACCAATGGCAAGACCGTATGAAGCAAGTCTTGCGCGCTCTAAATGCCGCTTGTCTTTATTACGTTCTTCAAGATTACGAATCGCTTGATTGCGATTCTCACGTAGACGCTTTCGATGCTCACTATCTTCTTCTAATTCAAAATCAGCCAGCATTTTGGAAAAAGCTGGAATAACCGGATATTTGACTAAATAACTCTGTATATCAAACTGGAAATGCTGTTTTTCAATTTGATGATGAAAACCCGAATAAAAATAAAAGTTCTCTTCATCAACCGATTTAAAATGCGCTGGAAAATCTGCTTCTTGTATCACAATACGATGGATTTCAAGAAAGACATTCTGCAAAGTCGCATAAGTTTTCTGATGATCTTCTTCCGCAATGGGTAATATAGGAACATCATAACGCTGAGATTGGACTTGCATCGCTTGACTAACAATATCAATTTCATGACAGTCAAATACATATGCGATTAATTTGGCTGCATTACGCTGATATTGCTTTGCTGTATGTGCAGCCAAACTTTCCTCTTCAGTATCAGCAAGCAAAGTGCGATCAACTAAATATTTACTGTAACGACGATACGCATCGATCACACTATCTTGATTCGAAAAATCAAATATCTTTTTTTGGCTATCTACCCAATCTAAGAAAAATTTACTGGTGTAATAAAATAGCCCTTTTGACAAATCTGATCCGCCCATTTGCAGTAAATAATCGGTCAAACATTGTAAAAAATAATGCCTTTTTTCATCAAATGATGCAGATAACTGTTGTTCTGACAAAATCTCGCCAGATATTCTTTTTCGGTAAAACAGTATTCCAATATCTAATGTTTTAAAACCCAAAGAAGCGGTTTTATCTTTGCAGACGAGAAAAAGTCGCTCATATTCATTAATTTGTTTGTTGATATCGGAGATATGGACGAACAATGGGGTACGTGTGAAACTCATAATAAATCTCCTGCTGAATTTACAGAAGACATCACGTACTTCATTAAACTTGATTCATACTCATGCTGAATTTTACTGCGCCATTCTAGTCGCGATTTATAGTTCAAATACTGTAAAGTCGTACTAATCTTGGTATGACCCATTCTGGCTTGCACATATTCGACAGCTGTCATCGCTGAATGCCCTTCGGGCAGATGCTGTAACTGGCTTTCCAGCAAATTCATCCCAAAACTAGCACGTAAATCATGGAATTTAAAACTTTGAAATTGCGGATCAATCAAGCGAATCTCGGGTAATAACACGACTTTTAAATAACTACGTACCGCTTCGCCTTCATACAATTTAAGCCTAGTCTCAAATGAGTTAGAGGCTTTGATCTTCTCGGTCAATTGCTCTTGTTCAGCTTTGCTAGTGTAGAAAGGTGTACCAAGCTTGGTGAGAAACACATAGTTTTCATCCGAGTCACCATAGTTTGACTTCTGTCTACGCTGACGTGCCTGCTCACTATTGATATAGATTTTAAGATCTCGAGCTAACCAATTCGGAATTAGCAGCGTCATTGGCTTTTGAAATTTAGTATCAATACCTGTCCCAGCTCCAACAGGCAGACGAATAAAGCCATGACTATCAGACTCACGATTAAATAAACAATTAATTCTTAAAGTACAAATCGTTTGCAAACGTGCGCCCGTGAATAAGGCAAGATAGAACATCAGCTGATATTCACGTGATGATTTTTGCAGTGCTTTTAATATAACAGCCTGCTCTTCAACAGTAAGTGGGCTTAATTCACCACCGTCAATAATGGCTTCAGAGTTCGGAGCCTTGGCTGGAACATGAATCGCAAGATCATGCGACTTAATTGCCAATTGTCTACGTGCGCCAAATTCATTATCAACGGAAATATATTTATAGACATCTTGGAATGGAAGCCCATAGCGTTGATGATCAACCAAATTTTCTGTTATTAGAAATCGATAACAATTGATCACAGCATTAATTCGACTACGTGCCGAACTGGCTGAAATTAGACCTGCATTCGCTTGCCCAATCAGGCGAGTACGATATTTAAAAATCGCATTCAACTGTTTTAGTTTATGAAATTTCAAGCAGTCCAGTTGTTCATCTTCTAAAAAGCGTTGAAAATCAACTAACTGATTGGCAATAAATGCAAATGTTTTAAAATCATACTGTATTGTTTGTTGTAATTTTTTCAGTAAGTACAGATTAAAAATTTCAGATGGCTGCCCATCCCCTTGAATAATACTGGGGAATTTGAGATAAGCATCACCATATTTTTTGAATTCTGCATCATTTAAACAACGGGTTGCCTTAACCGACGTCAATAACTGAAATTTTTTGATGCTCACAACTTTGGCTTTAGATTGGTAGCGTGACTGACCATTTTTAAGTTTAGTGCTCATTTTGAGCCTCCTGTTTATTAAAAAACAGGCAAAAAGTGATCTTGAGATAGGATTGACAAAAATGCCCCTATTCATCAAAATACAAATGTCTGATCAGCAATGAAGACATTCATAAGAGCTCATGTTCCCGCATGGGCTTTTATACTTTTTGCCGAATGAAAATAATTACTTTTTTGTCAATTCTCTCTGTTCCTCTTTTCTTAATCGTTCCAATTCCGTAATAAAAAAAGCATTCATTGACTGATGTCTTTGCTTTGCCATTTGTTTGACCCAAGAAACTAAATCTATGGGTAAACGGAGATTCGTCTGTTTCATGTGCATCATACCACTTGCTAGCATATTGCTAACATAGCAATATGCTAACACTTATGTCAACTTTTTTTTTATAGCATAATGCTAGTGCTATTTTTACCGACTAAAGAATGTATGAGTAAGAAAGATATCCAATTTAATCTTCGTATTCCTGAAGAGCTAAAAGCTAAAATTGATGCTGCAGCGAAAGCGAATCAACGCTCTATCAATGCAGAAGCGACCTCTCGACTTTACGATTCATTCGTCATGAATGACAATATTCAAGTTGAAGCAGCAAAAATCGTTGAAAACTTTCTTCGAGCTCGATCTCCGACAGAGCGAAAAAAAGTGGTAGCTGAACGTTTAAATTTTGTATTAAGTGAATTGAAAAAAATTTATCATTTCAATGAATTTACAATTGCTGAATTAGCTTTTGAGATCAATGAAGATACGGCTGATGAGGCTGAAGCATGGTTTAGAGCAGAATTAGAACCCACCTTCGGACAATTGGAAAAAATAGCGCAACATACTTCAGTGAATCCAAACTGGTTACTCTTTGGTAAACAGACTCCATATGATATTCAGCACATACGTTTAAATGAATATTTAGATCAAGATATAAAGCTGCTTTTAGGTTCAGCCCCTAGTAATGAATATTTATCTGCATCAAAAGTGAAAGAAATAAAATTTATTCGCGAATTATCAGAAACAGGACAGTTAATTATTCTTAAAATTTATGAAAATTACGCAGTTGAGACTTTTTATCCCCCATATCATATCAGTGACGTAAATGGTGTTGGTGGATATAACTCATTGTTATATTTTTGTTTATTGATCAAAGTACTGTTGCGATATTATAAATCTAAGGTGAATGTATATAGTCATCTGCTTTCAAAAGAGCAGTTTAAACTTATTTTGACTGGAACAGTTCATCCCTTAACAATTGCAGAAAAATTACATCATATTCCTTGGGTTGATGATTTAGCGGATAGACCCCCAAATAAAAATTTAGATTATTGGGATGGTTTTGATACGTTAAGAGCAAGAATACTACGAGACTTTGCAGCGAAAGAATACATTCAGGAAATTTGGAATGATCCTGAGTTGTATTTAAAGCATCCTATTGAGTTTTAAAAAAGGGATGACATTTTACTAAATGCCATCCCTTTTTCTAGGCTCATTGGTATATTCAAATAAATCCTGCATATTACAATTAAAATATTCACATAAGGTATTTGCGACTGAAAGCTCAATTCGTACTGCACGATCATAGTAAAGACTTGTTAATGTATTACGATTGATACCAGTCGCTTGAGCTACCTCACTTAACTTTAAAATTTTTCGCTCACCCATCAAATTTGACAACCTACATCTAATCATAAGAACCTTTAAATTAAAAAATTAACCTATAGCAGGTTAATTAAACTTGATAAATAACTTTTACCATGCTAATTTAACCTGCAGTAGGTTATATTGTTTTATTAAAAACCAAATTAGCCGTTCTAAATTTCATTATATAGTTTTTTAAGGAAGTTCAGCTATGAATAACTACTTTTCTCCAAAATTCTCTGTTTCAGAGGAAGTTCGTTCAACTGCTGTTGCACTAATCAAAGAGTTTAATATTGACCGTACATTTGATTTAGCTTTGTTTCTTAATGTTAACCCCAATTTAAATGACCAAGATGCGACTTTAGCCTGGGTGAATTATTTTGAAAAAAATCAACATGATCTCAGTGACTTCAATCATGTTAGACGCCACTTTATGAAAAATTTTCCTAAAATTATGTTTGCAAATTTCAGTGAATAAAATAATCAAAGGGAGATATCAAATATCTCCCTTAATTTGTTTAGCAATGCTCTTATGGTAATCTCAACAAAAAGTAAAATTCAATTTAATTGGTTGTAAAAATATGGAATCATTTATAAAAGCAGGCCATATTGAGCCTTCAGTCATTGTTTTTGACGTATTTGGCACACTTGTGCAGATAGGGGAAAGACGTTCCCCATATAGAAAATTAATGAAATGGCTAAAAGAAAATGGGCGACAACCAAAACCTGATGATGCCAAATTTATTATGTTCCACAATTTAAATTTGGCAGAGCTTGCAAAGCGATTAGCAGTAAATATTCCAGACCAATTTCTGCAAGAACTTGAGCATGATTTAGATGAAGAGTTACGCTCTATTAGACTGTATGAAGATACCTTATCAACTTTGGAAGAATTAAAAAAATTGGGATTCAGATTGGCATTATGCTCCAATTTAGCGATGCCATATGGAAAAGTTGTTTCTTCATTTTTACCTTCTCTTGATGCTTATGCTTGGAGTTATGAGGTTGGAGCAATTAAACCCGAGTCACAAATTTATCAATATTTAATTGATAAATTACAATGTTATGCCAAAGACATTTTGTTTATTGGAGATACACTTTTAGCTGATTACAGTGGTCCAACTGAATTTGGTATGTCAGCACGTTTAATTGATCGTAAGAATGGGCAAAAGCTGGCAGATGTTTTAAACGACATACTTTAATAACTCGTGGACGCCACCTAATAGTGAATACTCACAGCTCCTCATCTTTCCATTTTTTAAATTCTGCAATTCGTTCATCAAGCTCCAGAACCCATGCTGGTTTTATATGTGGCACATTTGGACGCTCAACACCTTGATGGTCAAAAAATTTATACACCATTGCCGCCAACTTGATAAACGCCTGTTCAAACGTATTTGCCCAAACATCTAAACGATAATCGTGATAATGCTCTTGGTATAATTTACCACCATCTTCTACTTTATTAAGATGTGAGCCAGTCTCTAAATAAATCACTAATTGCCCATCATCTTCATCATTATATGCACCGTGATAAACATTTTGGCAATGCCCCCATGTATTCCAGTGCCATGATGGTACATCGCCAATAACCGTCCAAAAAGCTGGGTGTGTATCAATAAAATGATATGCAGTTAAAAAGTCTGTTGGATTTGCGAGATATGCTTGCTCATTTTCAAAGGCAGTCTGTAAAGCAGATTGTAAATGCTCAAATTTATTTTTATCTGTGTAGGAAAACAAACTACTAGAAAAATGCTCAGAGGTTTTAAAAAATAGGCAACCACTCTCTTTATCCTCACCAAAATATTGATAAACCTCTGGTAGAATCTGTAAATCTGTAGGTTTGACATGATGGATCTGGTGTTGTACGTCTTTTAAGCTTTCGTGAATTGCTTCCATACGATCAGGGTAAGTGATGACAAGTTTCGTATCTCGCAGTGATAAAACTGCTGGTTCAGTTATTTGGGGTAACTGTTGTAATAACCAGCCTGGTAATTGTTTTAATTCAGTTAGCTGCATTTTTAGTTATCCTATTTTTTAATAATTTCAACTTGTTACATATGTTACACAACATAATTTGTGAAAGTTCAGTGTAAGTTAGTCCATAGGAGTATATTGTCACACAATGGCTTCAACAAAATTAAGAACAGAAATCAAGCCACTCATTGTTTCAATTTGATGAATTGGGATACCGCTAGTGACTCTATTTTCGGACGTTAAAAAAATCTTCATCGCAGCCTGATCACCACCTGTCAAAGCATGTAAAGCCTGGTATAGACGAATCAGCAACAGTGCTAATTTCCCCTGTTTAGAATTTGGATCTAATTCAGGTTGGTTGTGCAATTGAGTGATTGCCTCAACATCCATATCTAGCACTATTGCGAGCTGAGACTGACTAAGGGAGAGCAGTTTAGCAGCCCTAAGTATTGATTTTCCAAACACAACTTCTGGTACAGCCTGCTGTTCCAATAACGTCATAGCATCATCTCAAGCTCTAATTTTACTGATCAAGCCTTAAATCTAACAATATCATGCAAATTGCTAGATAAAACGATCACCTATTCCTGTTCGTACCATACCAGTTATTCTTACTTGTTAGACCAACATAAATAGTCACATAAGCTAATTTTGCCGACACCTGATGATTCATATTTACACCACGCTCTGCTGCTTCCAAGGCTAGTTTTTGATGAACAATGATGGAACACGAATAACAAATCGACCACTATATTAACCAAGGGGATCAGTTTTTAAATGCCGTTAGGGGGGCATTTTTACACTGCCGATAACACAGCTATCTTCCTAATTTTTTAAAATAGGTTTCACATTTTGAAACGGGGCCAAAATTATATTTTAAAGCGGTATTGGCTCTAGCTGTTGCATATTCAATACTTTGAATTTCACGCTGCTGAGCGAAAACTTGAGTCGCAGGATGTAACTGTTCTGAGCAACTGGCATCATTGCTAAAATATTTTAATGTCTTGGTTTTGGAAAAATATATTGCAGCAAACAATCGCCCATCTTTAAATACAATCGCTGATGAAGCATCTAAACTGCTTCCAGACCTACCTTCATAATACAGAGCCTCATCTGTTTTCAATAAATATGGCGCTGAGTAATTGTCGAAATTAGATTGAAATTTTAGATAATCATGATTTAACAATGTTTGAAGTTGTGTTTGGATTTTTGGATTCAAAACAATTTGAGGAATTGATGAAATATCTGAATATTGAATTAAGTCTAGTTCTTGAGCATGAGTAAAAACGGAGATTGAAAAAAGTAGAAATAGATAATATTGATGCCTCATATCAAATTTATTATTTTTATGTCCATATTGACTTACTTATGGATTGTTCATTTTATATGGACACTTATGGAGTATCAATAAGCGTAAAGCCTTTCTGTGCGTTCATAACATTCTCCACAAATGTTGTTAATTTAGTTATAAGCTTCAAGAGCTACTTTGTTTTTGCACAAAGTATGCCAAAGCATCATAACTATTTAAGTGTCTAAAAATCAATATCTTGTATAAAGTAAATTTTTATAGGTTTATATTTTGTTTTAAAAATGTAATTAAGTGACAATATTTGTCAATTCATTGCATGAAATGTACCTGATTTCTGCTTTTAAAAATTTTATTAAAACTTATAGAAAAACTTAATTTTAAATTATCATATATAAAATTTCCTTTTCCTGAATTACTCATGAAATCCACGCTTGCCCTCATAGCAGCAATCCTCATCTCCCTAGCATGGCTTATACCCATTCATTATCGGCCTTGGGTCACCTATACAGGTGAGCTCTATGCTTTTTTTGCACTTTTTGCATTAGCTGCAATTTTCTTAAAAGAAAAAGTAATAATTCCAACAGTGAGTCTGCCGCTATTGCTTCTTGCCAGTGTGCCTTTTATCCAGTTACTCGCAGGGCAGGTGTTTTTCTTTAGTACTGCCATAATGGGCTTTATTTTTGTTTTTAACTTTTGGCTGGCAAGTGTGTTGGGTTATAGCCTTTCAACCGGAAACTATAACCGGGAAGAAACTTTTACCAATCTTAGCTATGTATTTTTAGTTTCAGGAACGATTATGGGCTTAATTGCTGTATGTCAGTGGACGAATCTGGATTCAATACTGCCAGGCATGGTGAATATCAGTGGTACTCAACGTCCCTATGCCAATTTCGCCCAGCCAAACAATATGGCAACTTTCTTGGTCATGGCATTGATGAGCTGCCTGTACATCTATGAAAAGAAAAAAATCCAGACCAAATGGCTATTTGCCTGCGCTGTTGTGATTGTGATTGGTGTGGCTTTAAGTCAGTCACGGACCGCCTGGGTCGCTGCGATCGCGATCATGTTGTATCTGTCATTCTACCAATATAAAAGGATCATTCGCCTGAAATGGTATTACAGCACAGCATGGTTCATCTTTTTTATTTCCTGCATTGTCGCTTTTCCATTACTCAGTCAGCTGGCTACGCAGATTATAGATGTACAAGTGGTGCAAAGCCGTGATGTAGTATCTCGTGCTACAGGCGATATGTCCCGACTCGCCATCTGGCAGCAAATGTTGGCCGCGATTCAGGCTGAGCCATGGTTTGGTTATGGCTGGTATCAGACCAGTGTCGCTTTTGTCTCGATCACTGATACAGTTCAAGGTCCGGTCTGGATTCGTAGCGCACATAACTTCATTATTGATTTCCTAATCTGGAATGGGGTAGTGATTGGTGTCCCATTCTTAGCTTATTTCGGCTACTTGGGCTATCAAATGCAGCGATGGGTGAAAACCCCCGAGTCTGTCATTGGTATATTAATGATTGGTGCTTTTGTCACTCATGCCATGTTTGAGTTCCCACAGCATTATGCCTATTTCCTGTTACCAGTGGGTTTTATTATCGGTACAGTACTAGCGCAGCGAGCTGATATGGTTAAGCAGCTTGTCATGCCAGCATGGTTGATGAAATTAATCTTCATTACAGGTGTTATTTTAATTGCAGTCATTTACCGGGATTATGATACTGCTGTGCCAAAACTCGGTCAGAGCATTCGCTATGAACAGCAACCCGAAAAAATCACCAATCAAAAACCAATTTTCTTATTGACGGAATTTAATCATCGTATTGACTGGATCCGGGTAGATCCTTATACCAAGATGAGTCAGGACGAAATCCATCAACATGAAAAATTGGTGGTGAGTTATCCAACCAAATACAACTTGCTAAAATATATTCGTTTACTGGCCTATAATGGTTATATTAAAGAGGCACATCACCAGCTCTGGCGTTTGAATACGATTCAAAAAACTGAACTGAACTATGATGAAGTTATTAAAGATATACCGAAATAGTTTCAGCTCAATAAAAAAGCCATCATCATGATGGCTTTTTTATGTCTTTAAGAAATCAAAGCTGGCTTTGAATATAGTTTTCAATAGTTACACTTTGAATCAGATCAAGCTGAGTCGTTGTCCAATCTAAATATTCTTCTTCTTTTTCCAGAATTTCTTGAACCAGATCACGAGTTACATAATCCATTTGAGTTTCAGCTAAAGCCACGGCTTGCTGGATGGTTTCAATATTCTCTTTGACTTTGCGTACGTCACATTGCAACACTTCTTGGGTGTGCTGACCAATATAAAGTTTGCCTAAATGTTGCAGGTTGGGCAGACCTTCTAAAAATAAAATTCGTTCAATAATTTTATCGGCATGTTTCATCTGCACGATCGATTCTTTGTATTCGGCAGAACCGAGCTTCTCAATACCCCAGTCATTAAACATGCGTGAGTGCAGAAAATACTGGTTAATTGCAGTCAGGTGGTGATACAACACCTGGTTCAGCTGATTAATTACATCACGATTGCCTTTCATTGTATCACTCCGTATAGCTTGATGACCCATTTGTACTTATGGGTTTTTATATCAGATTATCTTAAATCATATGGCTCGGCAATGGCGAGTAATTTATTGAACTGCAAATGAAAATCGCAATCAAATAGTATTAAATGAAATCTAAAACAATAAAAACCCGCCAGAGTCGAGGGCGGGGAGGAGTAATGATCAGAGATCATTGTTTTTATCATTATACTTATAGGGGTATTCAATATGCTATTTAGGCTGCAACTGCCAGACGCGCAGCAATCTGGGAAACTTCATCACTGATGATCATACGAGCTTCAGGTGCACAGCGGCCGCAACACGTTCCCAGGTCAAGCATTTCGCGTACTTCACGATAGCTTTCCGCCCCATTGGCAACAGCTTCTTTAATGTCTTGATCAGTAATGCCACGGCATAGACAAACATACATGTCAGATAACCACAGTGTTTAAATAGGATAAGTGATATTATTGATAATTATTATCGTTTGTCAATAAAAATCATTTGAAAATGCGTTCAAAATAATTGGGGATTTAGATAAAAAAATACCACCTGAGCGGAAATCCGAGTGCTGCTCGGATTTCTGCGTAAAAGCGATTTATAATTTAGAATTAAATATTGCAGGCTGGAGATTTGGTGATTTTGATAACTTATTGATTAATAATCACTACACCATCCATTTCAACCAGTGCATCCTTAGGTAGGCTTGCTACACCCAGAGCTGCACGTGCAGGATAAGGCTGGGCAAAGTATTCACCCATAATCTGGTTAACCAGCTGGAAGTGAGACAGGTCAGTCAGGTAAATGTTGAGCTTGGCAATATCTGCTAGGGAGCCGCCAGCTGCTTCACAGACTGCTTTCAAGTTGTCAAATACACGACGAATCTGAGCCTCGATGCCTTCAACCAGTTCCATGCTGTATGGATCTAGACCAATTTGACCTGAAAGATACAAGGTATTGCCAACAAGAATCGCTTGCGAATAAGTACCGATCGCAGCAGGGGCATTTTCAGTATGGATCACTTGGCGGGACATCAATTTCTCCTTTTATCATCAACATACATCATATTAGATCATTGCCATGGGCAAAAGCATTATCGTTTTAAATGATTAACTCGCCTTCGATGTGGTTTCTGAAATGCTTATTGGCTGGGGCAGACGGATAATTCGCGGGAAGCCGTAATGCATACGCAAGTCTCGAATCAGCTGGGCAATCTGCTTACGGTTATGTACGACTACGTTGACATAAGTCTTACCTTCGTAACTACGTACCGACTCTACACCAGACTTGGCTTTACGGCATTCATAGATCAGTTCGGAAATCTGTTCATCATCCATGGACAGGTCAATGCAGAGATAAGCGGTAAAGCTGATATCTTCAATGTCCTCAGAGGTCCACTGCAATGGCATCATATTTTCTGGATGCAGGTTTTGTTCGTGTAGCAAGTTATGGCAGCGTGCACGATGCACGATCAGACCACGGCGGGTCAGATGACCTTGAATCGGATCACCCAGTACCGGATTACAGCAGTGCGCGTATTTGACATCGACCCCTTCTGTACCCTGAATTAAACGAGTCGAGTTGGAGCCAGTTTCTGCATCCTGAGCAAAGAGGTGATTGGCGACCAATTGAGGTAATAAATCACCGACTGCAATCTGTTCATATAGACGTTCCTGAGTCGGAATATGACGCCATTGCAGAATATTGGCCCAGTCCTCGTCAGTTAAATCCTGAATAGAACGATTAAATAATTTTAAAGCACGATTTAAAGCCTGTTCACCGACCATACGCTGCTCGTCAATATCCTGATCACGCAGGATGTTTTGAATCGCACGACGGGCTTTTTGGGTATTAATAAAGCTGAGCCAGTCTGGATTTGGTGAGGCGAGTACATCAGTGATCACTTCAATGACTTGACCACTGCTTAAAGGCGTAGAAAGCGGTTTGGTGTCGCCATTAATTTTGGCACCAACCGCGTGGTTACCTAGAAATAGACTGGCAGAATAGGCGAAATCCACTACGGTCGCGCCTTGAGGTAATTCATGTAGCTGACCATGAGGAGTATAAACCCAGATTTTTTCCTGATGCAGATAATCCAGTAATTCATTAAAAGTGGTCTTGGCACAATCCCCATCCACCAGAACATTCAGATTCTGCATAGAAGCCTGAATCGCAGAACGGCAGGCTTGAGGTGCATTTTCACCCAGTACTACACCAAAACGTGCTGCCTTACGCATCAGTTCGGTTTGAATGGTTAGGGAAAGTGTCGTCTTTTCACCCTTGATACGCATACTCAGCGACTGGTTACCACCCGGCAACGGGCGACGAATATGATCGGCAAAACTCAACACCTGGAAACTATCTTCCAAGAGTTCTGCAAAGCGGTCACAGTCAGCAATACTTTGTAAAATGATTTCAAAGGCGTGACTATGAGTGAGTTCCTGCAGGTTAATATCATTCTTAACAAAGTGACGTAGCAACTCGATATTATTATTTTTCTTTTTGATTCGGCCCTGGATATTATACTGATGGAGTAATTCATTCAGTTTTCTTTCCCAGATCGCCTGATATTCACAGCGTTTGGATTTGGTTTGCTGTAGGGCAGTCTGGACATTATTGTACATGTCCAGATCCAGGTTCTGGTAGCAGAGATGTTCCAGATTATCGGCCATCTCATTCATACCAACCAGCCGGGCCATCGGTACGAAAATTTCAAAAGTTTCTTTGGCAATACGTGCACGTTTATCTGGGCGTAAGGCATCTAAGGTAGTCATGTTGTGATAACGGTCTGCCAGTTTCACAATAATGACACGTGGGTCCTGTAGGGTAGCCTGAAGAATTTTCCGGAAAGAAGCGGCTTTATTATATTCCTTATCACTGGATTGGCTTAGTTTGGTGACGCCGTCCACCAGTTCAGCTACCGTCTTGCCGAATTTTTCAGCAATATCGTCCTTATTGAAATCCGTATCTTCAATCACATCATGGAGTAAGGCTGCCATGAGGGTTTCGGCATCTAAACGCATATGCGCCAAGATGCTGCTCACAGCGATCGGATGCAGGATATAGGGTTCGCCACTTTTACGGGTAATGCCATCATGGGCAATATCCGCATAATCACAGGCGGCAAGCACACGCTCGACTTCACTGGCACTCAAATAAGCGTCGATGATGATATTAAGCTGTTGCTTGGCTTGACTGACCTGTGGGCCTGGCATAAAACACCTTTAAAACTGAATTCTTTACTAAAAATGCGCGAATACTTTTAATGAAAAGCAAATCGCAAAGTTTGTCAATTTATTCCGTTTCTATTCACGGAAAAACCGCATAAACTTGATAACTCGACCTTATGTTATAACCGTTCTAGACAGAATATAAAAGTCACAAAACAAAAAAAGCCTAGTTGAAAACTAGGCTTTTTATGGGAAAGGTTTCTTATTGGAAAGAAAAACCGTCCAGATTCAGGTTATTTGCTGAAAGTGCAAGGTCTAGACTAGAAGTCTGGTAGTCCTGATCACGTTGTTTCAGGATGTCTTTAGATACATGACCTACTGCAATTTCACGTAGAGCAACAACGGTTGGCTTGTCATTGTCCCATTCTACAGTTGGTTCAATGCCTTGACGTGCCAATTGACGCGCGCGTTTGCTTGCCACTAGTACAAGCTCAAAGCGGTTGTCTACATGGTCTAAACAATCTTCAACGGTTACGCGTGCCATAAGAATTCTCGTTTGAATAATATTTTAACAGACTGCGAAGTATAAAAGGCTTTGCCTGTAGACTCAAGTTTTAATCACTCTTCGCTTGGCGTAATTAAAGCCTGAATCAGTTTTTCATGACGATTCGCTTGTTGATGAAGTACCAATCGGTTGGCAATAATCACGGCTTCCAGATCATGCAGCGCTTTGTTGAAGTCATCATTGATAATGACATAATCAAAGTTCACATATTGCTGCATATCTTCTACCGCACAGCTCAAACGATGCTCAATCACGTCAACAGAATCTGTACCGCGGTTAGATAGACGTTGACGCAAGTCAAACTGACTCGGCGGCAAAATGAAAATTTGTTTGGATTCAGGAAATAAGCGACGGACCTGCTGTGCACCCTGCCAGTCAATCTCGAGCAGGACATCATGACCTTTGGCCAGTTGTTCTTTTACAGTCGCTTGCGCAGTACCATAATAGTTACCAAAGACTTCAGCATATTCAATAAAGCCACCTTCATTGACCAGATTGAGAAAATCTTCTTTGGTAGAGAAGTGGTAATGCACACCATCGAGTTCGCCAGGTCGTTGACCGCGTGTCGTATGAGAAACAGAAACATGAAGATTGTTGACGCGTTCAAGTAATGCTTTAACGAGGGATGTTTTGCCCGTTCCAGACGCTGCAGAAACGACAAACAAGAGACCCGACATGATATTTTTCCTGATATGATAAAATATCTTCTCTATTTTAGAGTAGACCGGCTTTAAACTAAATAGTTGTATGTCGATTGTTTTACATTTATTTCAATTGTAGCGCCATAAATTGAGTGAGTATTGAGGATTTCTATGGAAATTGTTTTAGCTAACCCGCGTGGTTTCTGTGCCGGTGTGGATCGTGCCATTGCGATCGTGAACCGTGCCCTAGAATGCTTTAATCCACCCATTTATGTGCGTCATGAAGTGGTACATAACAAATTTGTCGTAGATGATTTACGTCAACGTGGTGCGATCTTTGTCGATGAGCTAGATGAAGTGCCAGATGACAATATCGTGATTTTCAGTGCACATGGTGTGTCTAAGGCTGTACAACAGGAAGCCGAACGCCGTGGTTTAAAAGTTTTTGATGCGACCTGTCCTCTAGTCACTAAAGTACATATTGAAGTGACCAAATATGCCCGCGAAGGGGTGGAAGCGATTCTAATTGGTCATGAGGGCCACCCAGAAGTTGAAGGCACCATGGGGCAATATGATAAAAATAATGGCGGTGACATTTATCTGGTTGAAGATGAAGAGGATGTTGCCGCTTTAACAGTTCGCAATCCTGAGAAAGTCGCTTTTGTGACCCAAACGACTTTGTCGATTGACGATACAGCGAAAGTCATTGATGCGCTTCGCCAGAAATTTCCGCTGATTCAAGGCCCACGTAAAGACGATATTTGCTATGCCACTCAAAATCGTCAGGATGCTGTACGTGACTTAGCTGAACGTTGTGATGTCGTGCTAGTCGTAGGATCACCGAACTCATCCAATTCAAACCGTTTGCGTGAACTGGCGGAGCGTATGGGGAAGGCAGCTTATCTGGTCGATAATGCAGATGAGCTCAAGCAGGAATGGTTTGCAGGAAATGTCCAGATTGGGGTAACAGCAGGAGCATCTGCACCGGAAATTCTGATTAAACAAGTCATTCAGCGTTTACAGGAGTGGGGTGCACAAGCGCCTAAAGAGTTGGATGGACGAGAAGAGAATATTACATTTAGCCTACCCAAAGAGTTACGTATTCCAGTCACTCAAGCTTAAGATGTGGCACACTTATCACCTGATTTGTAATTTAAAAAAACAGATAACTGATTTTTGCAGTTATCTGTTTTTTTATGCCATTCATCTCTATTTGTGTGGGTTTTGTAATCTAATTAGATACTATTTTTAATGAGGTAAAGTTTCGCTGGTTTGAGGGCAGGATGCAAAAAGTAAAAGGATTTACATTAATTGAGCTGATGGTGACGATGGCGGTTCTGGCGATTATTGCTGGAATGGCTGCTCCTTCTTTTGGTAATTTGCTGCTTAAACAAAATCTTAACAGAAGTACGCAAGATTTGGTTGCTACCTTGAGCGCAGCACGCTCTACGGCTGTATTAGAACGTAGAGAGGTGACTGTTGATTTAAGCAAAACCCACCAAACCGCAGATACTGCAGCAACACGCTATTGGTTGCCCAGAGGTGAGGCTGTTTTGGCATCAGGTTCTCCAGTGAGTATTACCTTTCAGTTGAGCGGAGCAGTGAAAGATCACGCTGCCGATATTGAAAATCAACCTTTTGTGGTTTGCAGTAAAAGCGGTGGCAACATCTCTAAAGAAATTAATGTTTCACTCATGGGGGCAATCAGCGTGGTTGAGGGGACATGCTCATGAATACAATGAATATGCATCAGCGTGGTGTCGGCTTAATGGAAGTCTTGGTGGCGCTGCTCGTGCTTGCTATTGGTGTGCTCGGTTTTATTACATTGCAGTATCGTGCAGTAGAAGCCACTACAGAAAGTGGTTATCGGGTGCAAGCGATTAATATTGCACGAGATATGGCAGAACGGATTCGGGTCAATCGTGGAGCGATTGACACCTATGAAGACTTATTGAAAGGCACTGCCGCAAAGCAAATCGCAGATACTACTGACTGCGCCACAACGGATTGTACTATTAGTGAGCTTGCTGCTTATGATGTTAAGCAGGTGTCCCAAAAAGCACAAGATATGGGTATGACGATGAGCAATATGCCATGTCAGGGTAATAGTGATGATCGTTATTGTGTTTATGTGGCGTGGGGTGATACTGCAGCTACTGATGGTGCTGATGCTGGCAACTGTACCAATGGGGCAGCGTATGTTACGACCTCGACCTGTTTGATTATGGAGGTTTATTAAGATGAATAAACCTCAAGAATTTTTAAATCTCTCCCAAACCCTCTTTTTCAAAGAGGGTAGCGTTGCGAATCATACTCAGTATAGAGTTTGTGAAAAGTCTCCCTTTGTAAAGGTAGGGAATGTATTCCGCAAGGGGAGATTTTCTAATCCTCAACAAGGCTTTACCCTAATTGAATTGATGATTACTCTTGCTTTGGGTTTGATTATTATCGCTGCAGCAATGCTATTATTTTTGACGGGTCAAAAAAGCTATTCCTTACAGCAAGGTTCAGCAGATTTACAAGATAATGCCAATTTCGGCTTGAATTATATTGTTAAAGATATTCGTCTAAGCAATCTAAATACTAAAAGTTCAGGGATAAATGATGAAACCGTGGGCGGTGGTATTGTACTGACTTCAACAGCCAATGCAAAAACGACAACAGCAGGTTCACCAGCAGTTACGACACTTTCTCCCAATCTGCTTGTAAACGTAAAAGCAGATATGACCAAAGGAACAGGTACGGATATACCTTTGATTTTATTATCCCAAGGCAATACAGGTTTATCTAATGTCAATACCGAACTCAGCGACCAATTGGTAATTCAGTATAGACCGCAATATGTGCAAGACCCAGATGATGCAGACAAACTGTTTGGCGGTTTTGACTGTGAGGGCAATCGGATTGAAGTGGCAAAAGTAGCTTCGGGTACGCAAGATTACAACATTATCGTACAGCGTTATTTTTTACGTGAAGATACCAAAATTGGCAACGAACCGAATGCTTCGCTTGCTCTTGCTTGTGATGCAGGTTATTACTCCGATACTGGCTCTCCAACAGCAATCACAGGTTTTAATGACAAGAGTCAAATTATTTTAAAGCGTGTGGACTATTTCCATGTCTTGCTCGGCATACAAAACGGCACAAACTTTCGTTATATCTCGATTGATGACTATATGAAACTGACAGGCACAAAACCACGCATTCTATCTGTGCAGTTGGGCGCATTAATTCGTTCGTCACAAACCGTAGGCCGTGACAGCATGATTAAAGATGACCAGAAATTTCAGGTTTTGGATAAGGAGGTCACGGTAAAAACGCCAGCCGCAGGCAGTTCGAAATATGTGCGCCAAGTGGTGTCACAAACCGTTGCATTGCGCAATACCTTTGGTACAAGAGGGGCGTCAGAATGAAAAAAATGGCTATTTATCATGTCTCACGCTATGGGCAACAAGGGGCAACCTTAATTGTAGTGATGATTTTACTGCTCGCGATTACCATTATAGGTACGATGGCAATCCGTCAGGGGCTTGTATCTTTAGGGGTTGCGACTAACAGCCAAGCGCAGCAATTGTTAATGCAAAACTCTGATGCAGCATTTTTTAATGTAGAAAAAGAAAGCAACTTGATTCAGGCATTATCTGCCAGTGGGATGTTTGGTTATATTGATGGGGCGACTAATAAAGATAAAGAGCTGGTATTTTGCTTCCGCGGTGATCAGTCAAATTTTTTTGATATTAGCAAAGCCAGTCTGATGGAATGGGTATCGGGGACAAAACCCAAAAATAATACTTTAGGGGAAGACGGATACTGTAGCGCCAAAGCCAGTACCACTAACTTTTTTACTAGTGGGCGTAAAGCGGTCATGACCCAAGTAGCAGTCAAGTTTTCTACGCAAGCCAATAATGACCCATTTTTTGGTTCGATTTTTGGTTCTGATGAAGAAAGCATCAAATTTCAACGTAGCAAACCTGTCAAAGTATTTGCGGTGTCAGTGATGCCGACTTTAACCCAAGCAGATCCAGATGCCATTACCGGCTGTTTTAATAGTCATATGAATGAAGTCACTATACCCGATGGGGTTACCGCAGCGACAGGCGCAGATTTAAGTGTAACCCAATGTTTGACGAATTTGAATGTTCCTTTTGTGTCACACGTCACTGAATATGTGATTACGCAAGACTTTGTATAACCGGGAGTCGACAAGATGAAAAAGATAGCAAAAGTCATGATAAATAAAGTCTATCGTCAGAACTTGCTGGCTGCCAGTATTGCAGCGCTGTGTACGGCAATGGTGGCAAGCAGTGTTACCCAAGCCAGTGATATTGATATTTATCAGGAAGCCCAGAGCGGTACGATTACCCTGATGTTTATGCTGGATACTTCGGGAAGTATGTTTGCCAATCGTAAGGGCTTATCTGTCACTGGTGGCGGGAGCAGTGCTTGTGATATTGGTAGTGTCAGCGCATCTTCAAATACTGGTTATGAAACAGCAACAACCGCAAGACCCTATATTCGCCAATATTGTACTGTCGCATTGAGTAATGCAAATTCCACGGTCAGAAGTGGTGTAAAAGTCAAAGATGTATGTACCCTTTCAGGTAGTTCATATCGTTGCTACGACCGTATTACGCGACTAAAAGATGGGATGTATGACTTATTGTATGGTAACGCAACGGAAAATATAACAAGATTGGCAGATGACTTAATCATCGGGTTATCGGATTACTCGGGAAATCGTACAGGAACGAGTAATAGTGGGCGAGTGATGGTGCCTGCCAGACGTTTAGATGCAAGTGTTACGCATTCAAAACAAGAGTATCAACTTATAGGGAATAGCACCAGTAACTATACTTACAAAGTATGTTCGGTAATGACCCCTGATGGGACATGTACGACATGGATAGCTTATATACCTAGTGGAAGCAATGCAACGAATAAACTTAATACTTTTAATAGCTTAGTGGCTGGATATACGCCTTCTAGCTCTGGCAGTGGAACTTCAACTACAGTTACCTACTCTAGGAGTGTAACCCAAACACATCGTCAATGGTTGATTGATGCGATTACCAATGAACCAGCATCTGGTGGTATTGGTATGAATCTGGATAATAACTGGACAAACTATACCCCCACAGCGACTACATATGTGGATACCGCAGCTTACTTGATGGGAACAACCACAAGAACAGGAACAAATAGTGGTTTTGCTGCTTCAAGTGATAGTACCAAGAACCCGAGTAATACCAATAACTTTTTAGCCCCTCAATCTGTTCGAGATGAATTGGCTCAACCAGTCAGTTCAAAAAGTTGTAGTGGTACAGGGATTTATGTATTAACTGATGGTGAACCACGTACAGGGACGGGAAGCAATGAAGCCAATGCTCAGGTATTAATCCGTCAGGCATTGAGTGATAGTAATTATTCCTGTACGGGAAATACCAGTTACTTGGATGGTGGTGCATATACGGGTGGCTGGCGATGTATCAGTAATTTTGCCGTATCATTGTTAAATAATAACTATAATGATACCCCTGCCCCGATTTTTAAAAAGGTTAAAATTAAAACCGCAGTAGTCGGTTTTGGTTCTATGTTTGAGGGTCTGCCTGACTATAAAACAGAAGTCAAAACTCTTGAAACGCAAGCTGCAAGACTTAAAAAGATTACCGATACCTCTATTAGCGGAACTGCTGCCGTAGATGTCAAAAATACTGCAAAATGGGGAATTTTGGGGGAGGGTGGCTATTACAGTGGTTCAGAGCCAAGGGATATTGTCGATAGTGTAAACGCATTCCTCGGCGACCTTGCGACTGAAATTCCTGCAGTCACCACAGGTTCACCGACCATTCCACAAGATGCTTTAAACCCTTCCATCTTGCAGAATAAAGCCTATTATCCACAATTCCAGCCAACGCCTGAAAAACCTTATAGACTTTGGGTCGGTAATCTGAAAAAGTACCTCGTCAGCAGCACAGGGGTTTTAAAGGATAAAAAAAGTAATAATATTATTGATAACAAAGGTCGAATCATTGCTAACTATGACTATTGGTCGCCTGATGTAGATGATACAGTTCAAGATGCTGATGTAAATACCTATGGTAGTATCAAATATGCACAACAAGGCGGTGTATGGTCGCAGCTCAAACTTCGTACCGCTGCCAATGGCACAATACAGCGTAAATTGCTCACTAACCGTGTTCGTACCGGTACAGCCTTTAGCAGCAGCAATGATACCTTGCGTACAGTCAATCTTGACTATATCAATACCTACAGCGATGACCCAAATCGTGGTTATCTCATGAGCTTGCTTGGCTATCCAATTAGTGTAGCTGATGCGGAAACACCTGCCAATATTACCATAACCACTTTGGCGGCAGCCACAGCAGACCTGCGCCAAATCGGTGCAGTCATGCACTCAACTCCTGTATTGGTCACCAATAAAGGTAAAATCGGCTATAACTCAAGCACGAAAAAAATTACCTCAACTGGACGAGAAGATTATGTCTTGTTTGGTACAACACAAGGTTTACTGCACGTGGTCGATGCTTCAACAGGTGAGGAAAAATTTGCCTTTGTTCCCAATGAAATGATTGAAAACCAGAAACAGGCATTTTTAACCTCAACCGCAACCAGTGGCGGTATGAATAACCTATTCTATGGCGTAGATGGTGCATGGACATTACATACCGAATATGTAATTGATGATTTAGGCTACCTCACCACAGGTACAGGTAAAAACTCACTCAAAGGTAAACAGCTGGCGGTCGGTGGTCTGCGTATGGGCGGACGTGGCTATTATGGTCTGGATTTATCCGATATCGACAGTCCAGCACTCAAATTTAATATCAATCCGACAGCCCCCTATACATCATGTAGCAATAGCAATCCACTGGCTTGTATGGGGCAAAGCTGGTCTAAACCAAATCTTGCTTATGTAAACTGGGGCGGTACTCGCAAATTGGTGATGTTTGTCGGGGGGGGGTACGATAGTGGCTATGAAGCACATAATTACGACCAGACTGACAGCAAAAAAGGTGCAGGCGTATATATGTTTAGTGCCGAAGGTATCGATGCTGGTAGTTTACTTTGGTGGGCAAATGCCAATGCAACCACAAGCGATACGGACACTGATAGCGGTACAATCGGCACAAATGATAACAACCTGAAATATAGTGTGGTGAGTGAAATCCGTACAGTCGATAGAGATGGTGATGATTTGGTCGATCATCTGTATTTTGGTGATTTGGGCGGTCAAGTGTTCCGGGTGGATTTGAATAATAAAGCTGCAACATTGGGCAGATTTGCAACCCGAGTACAGCGTATCATTGACCTGAATACAGATACAACAGCAGGTAAACGCCCTCGTTTCTATGATGCACCCTCATTCTCACTATATAGTGAAAAAGGTACAACTTTTGCAGTAATATCTATTGGTAGTGGTAATCGTAGTTCGCCATTGCAAGACTACACCGATGGTACAGAAGGTTATGACCATGACGCAATTTATAATGTCTATGATAAAGATGTGGCAGACAAAAATTTGTATGGTAGCTACACTATCAAAACCGATAGCGTCACCAAAGCCCAAATGGGAGAGGTCACCGATACGAACCGTAATGTAAATACAACACTGGTCGCACCTTATACTGGAAAAGGCTGGTTCTATAAATTCCAGTCCGATCAACTGCAAAGTGAAAAAGTCTTTGGTACACCACTTGTCATGAACTATCGGTTATATGTATCCACATATGACGGTAGTAAAGACGGGATTTCAGGCGACTGTGGTGCAGGGGTCAAAGGTGATAGTTTCCTTAACCGCTTCTGTATGCCGTTTGGACAGTGTGCTATTGCAGATGCAGGCAATAGCTCAACCTGCGTGGGTGCAGATTGTGATAAAACCAAATTGGGAGCAGGGATTCATACCGTGACTATTCGAGGTGATGAGCCAGCCGATGCAATCACACCAGACCCAGATAATCCACCAGCAGTAGGAGATACAAGTGCTAGTAACTATTGTCTAAGCACAGGTAGTCGTGCGGCATATACTCCGCTGGGTGGAGGTACAGGTGAACAGACTAAAATTTGCCTAATTCCACAACGCTGGTATGAAAAACTGCAATAAAGGGGGGGGGGTATGCAAAAACGGATTGAAAATATTACTCGTTTAAGCTCAAGCATGGTTTTGCGGGAGCTTCATTTAGCTCACTCGAAGTATGGATTATTATTTAGTACAACCGCAAATAAGGAATATATTCCGCAAGTCGAAGCAAAACGTAAAAGTTTTATTTATCGTTGTTCAGGTTTTACGCTCATTGAACTTATGGTTGTGGTTGTGATTGTGGCAATCTTTGCTGCAATCGCTATCCCAAGCTATCAAGCCCAAGTTCGTAAAGCTCAAGCAGCACAGGCACAGCAAGAAGTACAGCGTATTGCCAGTGAGCTAGAACGGTGGAAATCACGCAATTTCAACTATCTTGGCTATAACTTGGCAGCAAAGACTATCAATGGTTATGCCAGCTTTACGGTAACCGATGGACTTGAACCGACTAAAGCCCTTACAGACTCTAATGTTGCAGGGCAAAGTTGGGTGATTGTTGCTGAAAATGCAGATGATAGCAATTATAGTTTTCTCATGACGAGTACAGGCATACAGTGTAAAAATAAATCTTATGACAATATCGAGGACAATATTAAAGGAGCAGATGATGCTAGTTGTGGCACGGGAGCGGAAACATGGTAATGCAAACTTATCAACGAGCATTCACGCTTATTGAGCTGATGATAGTTGTTGCTATTATTGGTATTCTGGCTGCAATTGCTTATCCCTCCTATCAACAACACGTGCGTAAAACAAAAAGAACGGAGATGCAGGCAAGTATGCTGCAGATTGCTTCCCAGATACAGCGTTATAAAATTGCAAATTTTAAGGTAAAAGGCGCAGTTGCTAATGATTTCGGGATTAAAGCAGCCTATCCGGAACAAGGAACTCCTCTTTATACAGTAGCTTTAAAATGGATTGATACAGATGGGAGTGTAAAAAATACGACACCTTTAGGTTCTGAAAGATGGGTCTTGATTGCAACACCAATTTCGACTGCAACACAATATCGTGATGGCCATATTGGTTTAAATTTTAAAGGTGAGCGTTGTTGGACCCAAGGTACAGATAATTCTGGTACAGCATGTACTCCATCTGCCATATCAAACTGGGACGGACGCTAACTAAATTCAAAATTGTGGATAACCAACTTTTGATCTTTCATTCAGGGCAAAATTCACGTAAAATACTGCCCTCTATGAAAGGGGTTTGAAATGTGTCGATGGTCGATGCAGGGATAATCCGTAAAAACTATAAGGTTCTATCATGGTTGTTATTCGTCTTGCACGCGGTGGTGCTAAAAAACGTCCGTTCTATCAAATCATTGTGACTGATAGCCGTAATGCACGTGACGGTCGTTTCATCGAACGTATCGGTTTCTTCAACCCTACAGCTCAAGGTAAAGCAGAAAAACTTCGTTTAGATGCTGACCGTTTTGCTCACTGGGTTTCTCAAGGTGCTCAACCTTCTGAACGTGTTGCTTCTCTAGCTGCTCAAGCTAAGAAAGCTGCAGCTGCTGCTTAATTTTAAGGTAGCAAGTAGCCCATGACACCAACACAGAATGTTCCCGAAGATCGTATTCAGATTGGACAGCTACGTTCAGCATATGGATTAAATGGGTGGCTCTGGGTCTATTCCAATACAGAACCTATGAGCAACATATTTGACTATCTGCCTTGGTACATTGAGACCAAAGCAGGTTGGCAAATTGTTGATGTAAAACGTTGGAAACCGCATGGCAAAGGCTTGGTTGTTTCGCTGAAAGGTGTGGTTGACCGCACTGGGGCGGACGAATTGGTTGGTGCAAATGTCTGGATTTCAAAATCGCAACTGCCTCAACCAGGCGTGGACGAGTATTACTGGTCAGATTTGAAAGGCTTAATCGTATTAGGTTTGGATGATGAACAGGAAGTCAATCTCGGTCAAATCCACGAAATGTTTGAAACAGGTGCCAACGACGTGATGGTAGTTCGCGCTACTGCTGATAGCGTTAATGGCGAAGAGCGAATGATTCCATGGCATAAAGATGTGGTACAACGCGTTGATCTCGAAGCGGGTCGTATCTATGTCAATTGGGGCGTAGACTACTAACATTTTTGGAAACACGGGAGTCTGCGATGTTTTTTGCAGTCATTACGCTTTTTCCTGAAATGTTTGAAGCGATTACACGTTTCGGTATTAGCGGGCGCGCAGCACAACGTGATTTGATGCAAATTCATTGCATCAATCCACGCGAATTTGCTGAAGGGAATTACAAACGGGTGGATGAGCGCCCATTTGGTGGTGGTCCCGGTATGGTGATGATGGCTGAGCCATTAGCGAAAGCAATTCATCGCGCCAAAGAGCTTGCAACGCAAGCGGGTGCAGTTCATGTTCCTGTGGTATATATGTCACCGCAAGGAAAAACCTTAAATGAACCTGCGGTACAGGACTTCGTTAAATATGACGGACTAATTGTATTGTGCGGACGTTATGAAGGTGTCGATGAGCGTTTGATCCAGAAATATGTTGATCAGGAATGGTCGATTGGAGATTACGTGTTGTCGGGTGGTGAACTCCCTGCGATGGTTTTATTGGACAGTATTATCCGGAGACTTCCGGGTGCGATGTCGGATGAACAATCCCATGTGCAAGACTCATTTGTGGATGGTCTTTTAGATTGCCCACAATATACCAAGCCAGACCATTTTGAGGGTATGGATGTGCCAGACGTTTTAAAATCGGGACATCATGCCAATATTGAAAAATGGCGTTTTTTGCAGCGTTATCAGCGTACGCTTGAACGTCGACCTGAATTGGTCGAACAAGTCGAACTGACAAAGCAACAAAAAAAATGGCTAAAAGATTTGCAAGGAAATAGATCTTAATTTATTCTCCGAGCGCAAAAGGCAAGAAGCTTCGCTTTTTTGCCACACTTAAATAGACTCTTTATGCATTGAAGCGGTCAAGCATAAAGGGAAAGTCAATCGGGTCTATGCGCTTTAGCCTCTAGCCCCAGTGGATATCAGACCTCTTCTGACCCACAATATTGGAGATACCCCATGAGCGGTAAGCATCCTTTAGTTCAAGCTGTTGAAAATGCTCAGCTTAAACAAGACATCCCAGCTTTTGCACCAGGTGACACAGTAGTTGTCCAAGTAAAAGTAAAAGAAGGCGACCGTGAACGTCTACAGGCGTTTGAAGGCGTTGTAATCGCTAAGAAAAACCGTGGTCTGAACTCTGCGTTCACAGTACGTAAAATTTCTAGCGGTGTTGGCGTTGAGCGTGTATTCCAAACTCACTCTCCAATCGTTGCTAAGATTGAAGTGAAACGTCGTGGTGATGTTCGTCGTGCTAAACTTTACTACCTACGTGAACTTTCTGGTAAAGCTGCACGTATTCGTGAAAAGTTGCCAGCTCGTAAACAAGGTTAATTTTAACCTTGCTTCCAAGCAAAAAAATGCGCCTTTCGGCGCATTTTTTATGTCTGAATTTTAGGTTTATAAACCTTGCAGTTCTAAACGGTTGGCATGTTGGCTGTAAACATTGACAGGATCCGGCGCAAAAGTCCCTTTGATGCCAAACATCAAGTTAATTTCATCTAAATGATTCCATGGATAATCATCACGGATAGTTTTACCAAATTTTGCAATACACATCGATACGATACCATCATTGGCACCTTCTTTATAGGCAGATAATCTATTTAAGGCTTTGATGACCACATCACTGATATCTAAAGCATTGGTTGTAGGCTGATTACCGGTGATTGAATATAGTGCTCTTGATATTTTCCTTCACCACATTTCTTTAAGAATAGTCCCGTATTAAAATGTTGGTTAAATTCGGCTGTTCCTTCCATAGAAGTGCTATGACCGGCTGCCAATGCGCTGTATGGGAACGTTTGCCCATCTAGTCCTTATGCCCACATCAGTACATTTCCGAAGGGATTAATCAGTACATTCAGTAGTTCAGCAGTGCCTGTACTATTTGCTAGATTCATCACATCAGATAGATACAACAACCGTGCCTTGATTGGCACCGCCTACCGTTAGTACAGAGACAGTTCGCTTAGGCATCACACCCACAGCATAACGTACCGCATGTGCACCATGGCTATAGCCAATTAAATTGAGTTTTTTCGTACTTCTAATGGCTAGGACTTTATGAAGTTGAGCCACATATTGCTCGCCACGTAATTCGCTTAAATGGGGACATACGTATTGCAAAAGCGGTGGAACCATTTCGTGCCAAATCAGGCAGGATTTGGTATCAATAATCCATTGCTAAATTTTCTGTTGCTAAGCGATTAAAGCCGAGAAGTCCATGTGCAAAGACAATCGGATATTGGGTTTTTGCATAGCTTGATATGATAAATTTTGTTTCTGCCTGTTGGAGAGGAGAGGTGTTGGTTTGAACCTTCAAGGTTGATGTCATGGCTAACAGCATCAATGCAATATTAAGTTTCATAAAGCTCCATTTTAAGAAGATATGAAAAAGCCCTACTCATGTTGACTAGGGCTGATCATACAAATTGCTTTATAAGCCTTGTAGTTTTAACCGGTTGGCATGTTGACGGTAAACATCCACCGGATCTGGAGCAAACAGGTTTTTCAAGCCAAGCACCATATTCACTTCATCCAGATGGTTCCAGTTGTAATTATCACGAATGGTTTTACCGAACTTGGCGCTACAGCGTGATACCAGCCCATCATTTTCTTTGCCACCATCAATGAGCAGGGCAGTGACTTTAAGTGCTGAATCAGGATCAAGCTGGTTCGTGACTTGACCAACACCTGTGAATGAATAGTTGTAAATGCCTTTCTGTTGATAGGCACCTTCACCACAAGCTGTAGTTGGCATACCAATTGGATATTTCTGATTAAATTTTGCAGATCCTGCCAAGGTTAGACTGCTGCCACCCGCCAGAGAGTCATGTGGGAAACTGTTTGGATCCAGACCTTGTGCCCAAGTAATGGCTTTAGATACCAGATTGATTCCCCCTACTAAAGGACCTTGTACAGGTGTTCCTTCTGCTTGCAGGATCAGGTCTGCAACAGGGGAACCTTTATGTGGTGCGCCGACTGAAGTCAGAGAAGCAACCAGAGCAGGTGCTACACCTGCGACATAGCGAATGGTTGGACCGCCGTGAGAATGACCAATCAAGTTAACTTTTTCTGCACCGGTAATCGCCAGAATTTCTTCAACTTGATGTTGAAGTTGTTCACCGCGGATTTCGGAGGAATTGAATGGTGAAACACGGGTTGCCCAGACATTGGCGCCGTTACGCGCCAGATCTGGCAGAATTTGGTACCAGTAATCTAAGCCAAACTGATCGGTACCGATCTGAATAAAGCCCGCCATGCCATGTGCAAAAACAATTGGATATTTGGTTTTCGCATAGCTGGAGCTGGCTTTTGCAGTGACCTGACTGGCTTGGGTGGATGCCTGAGTGCTGAGACATGAACCCGCCAGCAGCAGACCAGTGATTAGTACTCTACATTTCATTATATTTTCCTCACTTTGTTGTTTTAACCGGATGATCCTCATCCCGTTGTGCAAAGTTCCCTTATCGCAGGAACTCAGTTTTCTATGCTGTTACGGCTATAAAGGTGGTGCTTGATTAAAAAATAAGGGTCAGCCAATCGGGAAACCCGCAGCAAAAACTTAAGTGATCTATTATTTTTCCATTACAGCTTTCAGATCACGGATAAGCCAAATAAAAAAGAATCAGAAAAAAAGCCCATATTTCACTGGAAATATAGGCACTCGCGTTATAAGCCCTGTAATTTGAGTCGGTTGGCGTGCTGGCGATAGAGAGCAACCGGATCTGGTGCAAACATCCCTTTTAGACCAAACATCATATTGGCCAGATCAGTATGGTTAAGTTTGTACTGGTCATGGATGACTTTACCCATGAACGCGCTACAACGTGACACCATGCCATCATTGTCTTTATTGTCATATGATAAAGGACCTAACTGCATCAGGATCGTATCAATATCCAGAGCATTGGTAGCTTGGGCTACGCCTGTCCAGGAATAGTAATGAATGCCTTTGCTGTCTTGCTGTTTTAAATTTTTATTGCAGTTTTCGGTGGAAGCCAGTACACCATCTTTCACCATTTGCTGTGCCACGCTGGCATTAAAGGTATTAGATCCGGTCTGGGTCAGAGATTTCATGGAGGCATCAAAATCAATTTCCAGTTCCGGCTTCAACTGACCGAGTGCAATCAAAGGTCCAACAATATAATCACCTAGAATGTTGAAGGCAGTACGGCTCAGGCTATTGTTCTGGATATCATCTGCGACTTTGGAACCGTGGTAGGTGCCTGCCACGCCGGTAATCGAAGCGATATACTGCGGTTGGGTCGCTGCAACATAGAGTACCGTCGGCCCACCATGGGAATGACCAATCAAGTTCAGTTTTTTCTTGCCGGTAATGGCCAGAACATCTTCAACCTGATGAATCAGTTGTTCACCGCGATGCATCGTGGTATTTGCCGGAGACAATTGTGCAGCAAATACGGTCGAGCCATTACGAGCCATATCCGGCAGAATCTGATACCAGTAATCCAGTCCGATACTATCGGTACTAATGCGTGACCAGCCTAGCCAGCCATGTACCATCAAGATCGGATATTTGGTTTTGGCATAATCGGACTTGGTCTTTTCGATGACTTGTGTGGCACTTGCCGCTGCCTGGGTTTGTGCAGCAAAGCTTAAGCCCAAAGCCGCTGCTAAAGTCACAGTCAGTAACTGTGCTGTCTTGTTGAAAGTACGCATAACCGTCCCTTTTTAATTTTATCGTTATTCAAGCAATCATTGCTTTTCTAGAGTGATGTAGCCCACACCATCAGACGTTTTAAAATAAAATACAGTCTTAGCCTTGAGTGGCTGAGCCATTTTTCTTTGTAAGTAGCGGTATTTTTTCATTTTAGCTGTCTAAAACCATGTCATTTGGGGACATGTTTGACAGAAGGAAGTTTAATTTTAAGTGTATTTTTTATATACACATGTATTTAAATAAAAAGTCTTTGAAATATTTATAATTTGCTTAAGTAAATTTATGTAAAAGAAAATATTTTGAAACAATCATAGAAGTAGCTCCTTGAAGTTCAAGTACAAAATTGTCCAAATAGCAGTGATAAAAAAGCCATCAACAGGTGATGGCTTTCAGGCTTAATCTGCAAAGGGTAGCTTACCTCCCTGATCATGTATCTGTTCAAAAGTTTCTACACGTAGGCGCTCTTCCGGTTTTTTGAAATGCTGCGCACGTAGCTTTTGAACTGCTTTTTGCTTGGCACTGTCATTCAGGCCGCTTTGCATGATGCTATCACGCTCATTTAAATAGCTGGTCACACTGGACTTCCAGCTCGTGCGTTTACTATCCAGATTTTCCAGACGTTGTGTGGCTTCAGGGCCAACCAGATTTAAACGCATCTGGCGGATTTCTTCAGTCGAGCCACCACGCGCTTTAATATCTGCGGTCAGTTTACGTAAATCTTCTAATTTATTTAACTGCTCCAGATTTTCCTGCCAATCTTCCGGTAACTGCTGAAATAGTTCTTTCAGTTTCTGTGCTTTTTCAGTTTCACTTAAGTTCTTATCTGCCAGAACTGCCATGCGGTCCAGCGTATATTCATGATAAGTATCTTCGGTACCAAACAGTCCTTCAATTTCATAATTAGAGAAAAATCGTTTACGCAGATTCTGGGTGCTGGTATAGATATTGCGGTAATAGGCAGGATCTTCCTGATTCAGACCGGCAGGTGGGGTTATTTCACCAAGACTTTGACGATACTGCATATAACGATCCCACAGATCCAGAATCTGGGACAGGGCAGGCTCTTTGTGGTTCTGAGAAATATAGGTCTTAAAGTCCTGCTGAATCTGTTCAATGGTTTTTTCACCGTACTGCGTAATGAAATATTCAAAACAGTTGCGGGTCTGTTCATTCACGATCAGGCGATTACTGCTATCCAGCTGCATCTTACAGTTGATTTCGGTATCCTGCTGGCTGGCGCTGGCAAAAAAAGTATTGTTCTGGGCACTGACATTCAGGGCGTTTGCTTCTGTATCTAGCATGGCTGGCTGAGCGCTATCTGGTTCATTCGAAGTCTGCTTTTCATCCTGAGGGGAAAGCCACAGTAACAGCGTGACCAGACACAGGATCACTAAAGCAACAATGATCCATATTTTATATTTCTGCATGTCCTATGCACCTTTATTTTGTTTTTCTTCAATTATTATCAAGAAATGAATCGGCTCAATATGCCATAAATACAGATTGAATAGCATAGAAAAGTTGTAAAACATTGACCAGGGTTTTACCATTGCGCCAACTTAAAAATTGTCTGATTTTTTGCCATGAAATCTTCATCTCCTAAAATTCAGCGTCGTCATATCAGCGGTGTGTTCCTGTTAAATAAGCCTCTAGGCATCAGCTCAAATGCTGCACTGCAAAAAGTACGCTGGCTGTATCGTGCGCAAAAAGCCGGACACACAGGTGCGCTGGATCCATTGGCATCTGGTTTATTGCCAGTCTGTCTGGGAGAAGCGACCAAGTTTTCGCATTATCTGCTGGATTCCACCAAACGTTATCAAACGACTATTTTTCTAGGTCATAGCACGACTACCGGTGATGTCGAGGGGGAAATCCTGCTTGAACAAGCTGTTCCTGAACTGAATGAACAGCTAATCAAGGATACGATTGCCCAATTTGTTGGGGAAATCCAGCAAGTACCACCGATGTATTCAGCGCTTAAAAAAGAAGGTCGTCCGCTGTATGAGCTGGCGCGTAAAGGTATTGAAATTGAGCGTGAAGCGCGTCCAATTACCATTTATGCCATCGAACTTTTATCTTTTACTGAAAATAGCATCACGCTGGACGTGACCTGTTCTAAAGGCACGTATATCCGTGTACTGGGTGAAGATATTGCCAAGGCATTGGGTACTTATGGTCATCTGACTTATTTGCATCGTACGCAAACGGGTCATTTTGACATCATTCCAAGTTATACCATTGAATATCTGGAAAGCCTGAGCGAAGAAGAGCGTGAAGCTTTATTGCTACCGGCTTATGCGCCAGTGCAGCATTTTCCGCAGGTTCAAGCCCCAGAAGGCCGTGCTGAATATTTTAGCCATGGTATGGAAAGTAATATTGACCATCCGGCAGAGCCACAAGTGCTGGTATTTGAGGGTGAGAAATGTCTGGGCTTGGCAGAAATTACCGATCGTAAGCGTCTGGTGCCGAAGCGTGTGTTAAATCTCTAGTAAATATTAAGAGAAAGTTGAGATGGACATCGAGATCATCATCAGTCTGATTGGCTTTGCCTTTATGGCAGGGGCAATTGATGCCGCCGTTGGTGGTGGTGGTCTGATCCAGATTCCAGCGATTATGAGCAGCCTACCGTATCTGCAGCCAGCGACCGTGTTCGGCACCAATAAGCTGGCTTCCATTTTTGGCACTGCCTCTGCGGCACTTTCCTATTTGCGACAGGTAAAATTGCCGTGGGCTTTGCTCGGCGTGGTTGCCTTATGTAGCTATATCAGTTCTTTTGCTGGCGCGGCCAGTGTCACGCTAATTCCGGTCGATATTCTCAAGCCTTTTGTGCTGGTCATGCTGATCGTGATCGCGGTCTATACTTTCATGGAAAAACAGTTCGGCCGGGTACATGTCGAGCAAAAATTGACACGGAAAATGCTGATGTTCGCTGCCATTGGTAGCTTGATGATCGGGTTTTATGACGGAATTTTTGGTCCGGGCACGGGCAGTTTCTTTATATTTTTCTTTATCCGTTATCTGAGCGTGGATTTTTTACATGCGTCAGCACTTTCGAAAATTGCCAATTTCACTACGAATCTGGCTGCACTGAGTTTCTTTATTCCAACAGGTCATGTGCTGTTTATGGTCGGTGCCATGATGGCGGTGGCGAATATTGCAGGCTCGATTGTTGGGGTGAAACTGGCCTTTAAATATGGCAGTGGTTTTATCCGGATTCTGTTTCTCATATTGGTCAGTTTGCTGATCTGCCGGATGGCTTATCAGATGTTTTTGATTTAAAAATAGATGTAAACCATTCTCGATATTAAAGTTTTTTATACAATTTCTACTTATAAAACCTCCTGAACCCTTGCCATTTCCTCTTTATGATGCAAAAAGGCATGACAAAAACAGGAGAAAAATTACATGACCACCATTTTTGAAGCACTCAGGGAAAGTCATGAAATTCAGCGTGATCTCGCTGAAAAACTATTACAAACTTCCGGGGATACGGCAGAACGCCGTGAGTTGTTCAAGCAGCTTAAAAACGAACTCTTTGCCCATGAAACTGCAGAAGACCGCTATTTCTATATTCCATTGATGATGACTGATTCGGGATTGAATATTACCCGTCATGCCTTGGCAGAACATCATGAAATGGATGAGATGATTGAAGAGCTGACTGCAACCGAATTTAGTAATCCGGGCTGGATTGCGATTGCCAAAAGACTTTCAGAAAAGGTTCATCATCACTTAAAAGAAGAAGAACATGGCTTCTTTCAGCAGGCAGGTAAAATTCTTGGAGAAGAGCAAAAGACCGCTTTAGCTGTGCAGTACAAGAATGAATATCAGCGTTATAAAGACATGAAAAAAGACATGCTGGTACAAAGTTAAGTTTTAAATTCAAAAACTATATTGCAAAAAAAGATGGCTGAACAGCCATCTTTTTTAAGAGATATTTAAGCTGTTTTTGCCTTTCTGGCCTGACGTGCAGCACGCAATGTGACCCCGACGGAAGCCAGCATAATACAGGCCAAAGCAATCCATTGTAATACGCCGATACGTTCATCAAGCAGGATAAAACCGGTTAAGGCTGCCAGCGCAGGAGAAAGGCTGGACAGGGTGCCATAGCTCATCTTGTTCAGCTGTTTAAGTGCTTTCAGATCCAGTGCATAGGGAATTGCTGTTGCCAGAATTGCAATGGTAATGGCTTTGCCCCAATGTTGGGTATCGAGGACTGCTGCAGCATTGTGATATAGTCCGAATGGAAGTAAACATAGCGCAGAAATACTGATGGCAATGGTCAGGGCATGCATACCCATATTCTGCTGTACCACACGCTGACCAAAGAAAATATAGAAGGCCCAGCATAGACCAGCACCTAATGCACAGGCAGCACCCAGCAGGTCAAACTGATGATTGGCAGCTTGTCCCCATGGCACCATCAATGCGATTCCTAAAATGGCCAGAATTACCCAGATATAATCACTGCGATTTTTAATCGATAACAGTGCCAGCCCTAGCGGTCCTACAAATTCCAGGCCGACTGCAATCCCTTGAGGCAGTCTGCCCAGTGACATATAAAACAGGATATTCATCAGGCCCAGTGCTGCACTGTAGCAGAGTAAATCTTTCCATTTGAGATAGGGCAGTCGCGAGATAATTTTCCAGGAACGGAACATCACACAGACAATAATGGCGGCAAAACATAGACGCAAAATGGTTACTGTCAGCGGGTCCAGTACAGTAAATAATTGCTTCGCAAAGGATGCACTGATCTGGTATGAAGTCATGGATAAAACCATGTACAACACAGCAAGGAGTTGGGCGTTTGGCATGGGAGTTTGATATGCCAGGCAGGCACAGAATTCAGGTCAGGGAGAAAGGCAGATTATAGCAAACTGGCTAATTTTTGATGAGTAGGCGGAGAGAATATTTTGTGAACCGTTGCCTTAAATTTAAAGCAAATGAATTTAAATTTTTAAGCTCCATAAATGACCAGAAAATTTTAAATTCAAAGTGTAAAAATCACTGCGCAAAACTTTGAATTTAAAAATTCCTACAGTACAAAATAATTAATGATTTAAATATTTTTATTTTTGCGCTTTTGCATGGTCACCGTGCAGCCAATTGAAGCGCTAATGATTGTGCCTAGTGCCAGCCATTGGGTCCACAATAAAGTTTCACCCAAAAAGATAAAACCGGAAAATGCTGCAATTGCAGGTTCCAGACTCATCAAGGTTCCAAAACTCAAAGCGGTTAAATTTCTAAGTGCAATCATTTCCAGGGTAAAGGGCAGTGCACTGGCCAATATTGCCAGAGCTAAAAAGTACATCAGGCTGATCGGTTCGAAAGTATGAGCTGGCATTCCTGCAAAGAGTGCAATTGGCATCAGTACCAGCATACCGACAAACATGCCTAAGCACACGGTATGGTTGCCGGAAACCCCGGAAGGCTTCTGTCCCGCGACGATATACAGTGCCCAGCAGGCACCTGCACTCAAGGCAAATAGAATACCAATCGGATCAAGCGGCTGTGCGGCCTGATCAAAGGGAAACAGCAGCACCAGCCCTAGAATTGCCAGTCCGACCCAGATAAAATCAAACTTCTGCCGGGCATGAAAAAGCGCCACACTGAGTGGCCCAATAAATTCAAAAGAAACTGCAATACCAAGTGGCAGGCGATCAATCGCCAGATAGAACAGCATATTCATGCCAGCCAGCGCTAAGCCATAACTGATAATCGCTGACCATTTCACCTGACGGAAATTGATTTGCCAGATTTTAAAAATCAACGCCAACACGGCTGCACCTAAGAGTAGGCGCATGGCTGAAACTGTCAGAATCGGGAACTGGCCAAACAGATATTTGGCAAAGGAACCACTGCTTTGCATGCTGATCATGGCGATCAGCAAAATCAGTGGCGCTTGCACCATCGGTGCAATTTTAAAATCTGGCATGACTAAATTTGGCTTCGAAGTAATCGAATACTGCGCACAGGAGCGGACTGTACTCAGGGAAAATAAATCCCTAAAAAATAAAAAAACCGCAGACCGAAGCCTGCGGTTTTTTCAGTAGTTGAATTAGAATAATACGCGTACGCGAATCGTGCCTTCAACTTCGTGTAGCGTATCAAGTGCTTCTTTAGATGCAGTCGCATCTACATCCATCACGAGGTAACCGACATCGCCTTTAGTCATCAGTGACTGACCAGAGATGTTGATGCCGTGTTCAGCAAACAGATTGTTAATCTTAGACAGAACACCCGGGATGTTTTTGTGGATGTGAAGCAGACGGTGTTTGCCTTCAGTCAATGGAAGCGCAATTTCTGGGAAGTTCACCGCAGAAAGTGTCATACCTTTGTCAGAATAAGCTACGAATTTTTCAGCAACTTCCAAACCAATATTCGCCTGAGCTTCCATAGTAGAACCGCCCACGTGTGGAGTCAGAATCACGTTTGGAATGTTACGCAGTGGAGAAACGAATTCTTCACCGTTCGCTTTCGGCTCTTTCGGGAATACGTCAACCGCGGCACCTGCAAGGTGACCTGCTTTCAGTGCATCCGCCAAGTCTTCGATCACAACACAGGTACCACGTGCCGCGTTAATGAAGATAGAACCTTCTTTCATTTGCGCGAACTGGTCTTTGGTCATGAAGTTACGTGTAGACGGAACATCTGGCACGTGTAGAGATACCACGTCAGCATTTGCCAAAAGTTCACCTAATGAACCGACCTGACGTGCATTACCTAAAGGCAATTTAGTCACTGTATCGAAGTAGATGACTTTCATACCCATGCTTTCAGCAAGCACAGAAAGTTGTGAGCCGATTGAACCGTAACCTACGATACCTAAAGTCTTACCACGTGTTTCGAATGAACCTACAGCAGATTTGTTCCAGCCGCCTGCATGTGTATCTGTCGATTTTTCAGGTACACGGCGAAGAAGAAGAATTGCTTCAGCAAGTACAAGTTCAGCAACCGAACGAGTATTTGAATAGGGTGCGTTGAATACCGGAATACCACGACGCATTGCTGCATCCAGATTTACCTGGTTGGTACCGATACAGAAACATCCTACCGCGATCAGTTTGTTCGCAGCTTCAAACACTTCTTCAGTGAGCTGAGTACGGGAACGGATACCAATAAAGTGCGCATCTTTGATCGCTTCTTTCAGTGCTTCACCCTCAAGCGCCGTTTTGCGATAGTCGATGTTGGTATATCCAGCTGCATTCAATGTGTCGATTGCGTTCTGGTGAACGCCTTCTAGCAATAGAAAACGGATTTTATCTTTAGGTAGAGATAGATGTTGGCTCATTACGGCTCCGCTACAAAGGCCAAATTTAGTCGCGGTATAATAGCATAGGAAAGTACCTGATTTACATTTCCTTCGTGACGTGAATATCAGGTATTTTTGCAAGTGATATTGGTGAAAATGATGATTCTGGTTGAATTAAACTATCATTTTCAAAGGTATATTAGCTAAATTGTCATTTTTTCAGGGAATCGCCTAAAAATAGCTTATAATATTGCGCCATGCTTTTAAAGCAGCCCGTTTTGATGCTTTAATGGTCATGTATCGTCTGAATTTCATACAGGCCTTGATGCCTGAAAAATATGCAAATAAACAGACGACCTTTCTCTTGTTTACTTCATGCTAGGTCTGCAAACGATGAATGCTCCAGTCGCTTTAACCCCTGAGTTATTGACCCAATTGACTGCAATTGTAGGTGAAAACCGTATTAAAACCGATACGGACAGCCTCCAGAATTGGGGTCGCGATCATACTAAGCACTTTGATCCAAACCCGTCAGTCATCGTTTTCCCATCAACCACTGAGCAGGTTCAAGACATCGTAAAATTGGCGAACCAATTTAACGTTGCAGTGACACCATCAGGTGGTCGTACTGGTCTTTCGGCAGGTGCAGTGGCTGCCAACGGCGAGATCGTAGTCAGCATGGACAAGATGAACCAGATTCTGGAATTCTTCCCGGCAGACCGTATGGTACGCGTGCAGGCAGGTGTCGTGACTGAACAGTTGCAAAACTATGCTGAAGAACAGGGGATGTATTATCCAGTCGACTTTGCTTCAGCAGGTTCATCGCAAATTGGCGGTAACATCGGGACTAATGCTGGCGGCATTAAAGTGATTAAATATGGCATGACCCGTAACTGGGTGCTTGGCCTGACTGTGGTGACGGGTAAAGGTGATGTATTACGTCTGAACAAGGGCATGATCAAGAATGCAACCGGTTATGCGCTTCAACATTTATTTATTGGTGGTGAAGGCACGCTGGGTCTGGTGACGGAAGCGGAAATCAAGCTTGAACGTCAGCCACAAGACCTGCAAGTGATGGTACTGGGTGTGCCTGACTTTGAAGCAGTGATGCCAGTGCTCCACGCTTTCCAGGCAAAAATTGATTTAACAGCGTTCGAGTTCTTTGGTGAACTGGCAATGCAAAAAGTCCTGGCCAATGGACATGTACAGCGCCCATTTGAAACTGAATGCCCATTCTATGTATTGCTTGAGTTTGAAGCGCCATTTGAGCCGATTATGGACAAGGCGATGGAAATCTTTGAACACTGTATGGAACAGGGTTGGGTGCTGGACGGTGTGATGAGCCAGAGTCTGGATCAGGTGGAAAGTTTGTGGCGTTTACGTGAAGACATCTCTGAGTCAATCGCGCCGTTTATTCCATACAAAAATGACATTTCAGTTCTAATCACGCACGTTCCTGCATTTATTAAGGAAATTGATGCGATTGTTTCTGAGAACTATCCTGACTTTGAGATCTGCTGGTTCGGTCATATCGGTGACGGTAACTTACACCTAAACATCTTAAAACCTGCTGATTTGTCTAAAGATGAATTCTTTGCCAAATGTCAGGTCGTAAACAAGTATGTGTTTGATACCGTGAAAAAATATGACGGTTCAATTTCTGCGGAACATGGTGTAGGTATGACCAAAAAGCCATATCTTGAATATTCACGTTCAGCTGAAGAAATCGAATATATGAAAGCCCTGAAAAAAGTGTTCGATCCGAAAGGCATCATGAACCCGGGTAAATTATTCGATCTTTAATCTGGTCAAATTTACAAAAGCGCATCGAAAGGTGCGCTTTTTTTATTGTTGTGTAATCGTACTTACATTGTCTCAATAGTCGGTAAAAAGAAAGCCCGGCATCATAGTTTTTGATAATAAAGACAACAATGGAAACAAGACCATGCTACGAATAATTTTATTGGCAACTTTGACTTTGGGTGTGGCTGTAACAGGTGGTTGTGCAACGACGCAGGATACAATTTTTAAATTACAGTCACCAGATACCCCACTAGAGCAGGTTTTAAAATTGCGCCCTGAACTGCGTGAGAACCTTGCAACAGTGGAACTACGTCAATTCTTTAATAATGTAGAGTCACCTACTGCAGGTCAGGTGAAAGTGACAGAAACCGGGCTGAAAGATGATTCGGTAAAAGCCATTCAAACCATTTATCACTTTAAGCTGGATGGTCGTCAGTGGGAGCTGGTCAATACTCAGAAAGCTTATCAATGCTTGCGGGGAAATGATAAGAAAAAATTCCAGCAAGAGCCGTGTCCATAATATTGTTTGCTCTTTAAACAGGTCTTAGTTAAAAGCGTATTTTAAGGATGCGCTTTTTTCTTTTTTTAAGAATGGCTTAATTTATTTTAAATTTATAAATACGCAACTTATAGAAGTTATTAAATAGTTATATTTAGATAGACTTAACCCAAAAAGCTTTAAACAATAAACTCTGCTACACTTTGCTAAATTTTTCCAAATTCAGCTCTTTTAAAATTCTAAAAAGAGTAAATGAGCCTTAACTCTTCCATGCAAAATATTCAAACGACAAAACTCACCCGTGCCACCATTATGTTCCCATTGGCGCTGGTACTGTTTGAGTTCTCCGTCTATATCGGCAATGACCTGGTACAACCCGCCATGCTCGCTATTACCAAAGAGTTTGGTGTGAGCAGTACCTGGGCGCCGTCGTCCATGTCTTTTTATTTATTGGGTGGGGCATTTATTGCGGCTGTGCTTGGCCCTTTATCTGATCGACTCAGTCGTAAAACCGTATTACTTGGCGGTGTGGCTTTCTTTGTTATAACTTGTCTGGCAATTCTGTTTGCTCCGAATATTGAAAGCTTTATTGCACTGCGCTTTTTACAAGGCTTCGGCCTATCTGTGATCGGTGCAGTAGGTTATGCCGCAATTCAAGAAACCTTTGAAGAACGTGATGCCATTAAAGTTATGGCACTCATGGCAAATGTGTCTTTGCTCGCGCCATTGTTGGGGCCTGTGCTCGGTGCCTTTATGATTGAGCATGTATCCTGGCATTGGGGTTTTATCGGGATTGCCTTCTTGGCTTTTTTGAGCTGGTTTGGTCTTAAAGCCAAAATGCCTGACCCTCAAATCAGTCGGGTTAAACAGCCGCTGAGTTATGTCTGGGATGACTTCAAAGAAGTACTAAAGAATAAGCGCTTTGTGACACTAACCATGTCATTGCCCACCATCTGCATGCCGTTAATGTTGTGGATTGCATTATCCCCAGTTATGCTGGTCGAGCATTTGGGCCTGACCAGTATGCAGTATGGTTTGGCCCAGATTCCAGTTTTGGGCGGCCTGATAGCAGGTAATCTGGTCTTGCTAAAAATCATCGACAAAATGCCATTAGGTCATACCGTCATGCGTGCCGTCCCGCTGATGTTTATTGGGACATTGGTCATCGTCGCGGGGCTGTTTATTCCAGAATATTTTGTACACTGCCTGATTCTGGGCATGACTCTAATCAGTTTCGGTGAAGGCTTGAGTTTTTCGGTTATTTACCGTTTTGCTTTGATGTCTTCTGAAGTGTCTAAGGGCACCGTAGCGGCTGCATTATCTGTACTAATGATGCTGAGCTTCTTCGCTGTGATTGAACTGGTACGGGTGATTTATGAAGCTTATAATATTGGGGGTTATAGTATTTCTTGTGCTGTGCTGATTGCACTGTGGTTTGGCATTCCAAGAGCATGTTTAAAAACACTGATAGCAGAAAGAAAGGAAAGAGGGGAGTTTTAAGCCTCTCCTTTTTAAATTTTTATATAAATGAAGGTATTTACTTTATATCCCTTTGATAAAATGTATTGAATGTTCTCTCTCCCTCTGCGAGAGAGTTAGAGAGAGGGAAATATTAATAAAATAATCTTCCCCTTGTGCTGCAGTACTGCTCATCTCCTAAAAGGAGAGGGAATGTCCATTACCATTTGATAATGATTGCAATCCCAAAATTAAGCTTCAGCCGGCTGCTCCAGCTTTTTTAATTTCATATCAAAGATAAATGGCCCAAATGGCAGAATTGAAGCGATCAGGCCCATAATAAACATATTGAGTGCCCATTTCTGTTTTTCACATACCGCAAACAGCACTACTATAAAAAGAATAAATAACACGCCATGCCCCATGCCGATATATTTCACCAAAACAGGATTGTCCATCATGTACTTCACCGGCATGGCAATAAATAACAACAGCAGGAAAGAAATACCTTCAATCAGGCCAATAAGGCGTAGGGTTTCGATGTTCATAAGCAAGTCAGAATATTTGGAAACTCTACGAGTGTAGCCGATATAAGTAGCAGAATAAATAGGCTTTATAACTATAAGTAATTGTATTTAAAATAAATAATTCAGAGTTGTATGGTTGGTTTTAGCTGTGTTTTTATATTGGTAAAATGATCTGTATGATTTATAAGATATAAAAAAGCACCTCCGGGAAGGTGCTTTGCTGTATTCAATGAATTAGATCACGCCACAGGCAATACGGTCACCACCACCGCCAAGTGGTTTAGGTGAATCAGAGTAGTTATCACCACCAGCATGAACCATGATGGCACGGCCTTGAACATCAGCCAGCTTTAAGCGTGGTGCAACCACAGTCACTTTCGCAGTACCATCAGCAGCTACTTTCAGCGCTGGCAAGTCACCGAGGTGACCACTCATTGGCGTACCGTGATTCGGTGCCTGATTGGTATTCAGGTGACCGCCCGCAGCAATTGCAGCGCCGACTTTACCGTCTTTTTCAGCAGGAGCACATGAACCATTTTCATGAATATGGAAACCACGTTCACCCGCAGGCAAGTTGCTTAAATTGGTACGAATCACCAGTCCTGCCGGGCTATCAGCCAGGTAAACCATACCAATCGACTGACCCACACCTTGTGGAGATACAGCATTTACCGTAACCGCTTTCATATTGTCGATACTTGGTTGAGTCGAGGAGGTTGCACAACCAGTGAACAGGGCCGCACTGATAATACCCAGTGCAGATAACTTGAACATTGATGACTTAAACAATGCAGACATGATATGGCATCCCATACTTATTTTGATTTTGTGTCCTCATTGAAACAGAGAATTTATGACAATTCTATATGGATTAAGCACTTAAATGTTTTAGCTTTGTAATGCGATATAAGCGCTGCCAACACCACTTAAAGTGACGATGTTGGTGGATCTTTCTTTTCTTCTTCCAGATCATAGGCCAGCGTGGCTTTCGGCATCATTAGCGGTTCATTCTGGCCATTTTCATGCAGCCATTCACGCCAGATTGCCAGTAGTACAGCCAGAATCACTGGACCGATAAATACCCCAATCAGACCGAAGCTGGCAATACCGCCAAGTACACCAAACATGATCAGCAGGAATGGAATCTGGGTTGCGCCGGAAATGACCAATGGACGAATTACATTATCGGCCGTGCTGACGATACAGACGCCCCATGCCATCACGCCAATCGCTTCGATAGTTTGACCTTGTGAAAATAGCCAGAGGGATACTGCACCATACGCCATAGGTGGGCCAAACGGAATCAGGGCAAAAATAAAAGTAATAATGGTCAGAACCATCGGGTTTGGCACACCTGCGACAAAGTAACTTACACCCGCAAGGAGGGCCTGTGCAATTGCAGTCAGTCCAACACCATAGACCACGGCACGCGTGGTATCAGAAATGGTATCCAGATAATGATGCACACGTGGACCAATCACTTTTTCTAAGGCTTTGCTGACCTGTTTCAGAATGATTTCGCCATCACGGTAGAAAAAGAACAAAGACAGCATCGCAAAACCTAACTTAATCAGGTTTTTGCTGATTTCATTAAATACCACTTTACCGTAGTTCAGGTGCCCCTGAATCCAGATGGAAATATTCTGGACAATGCTGTTTGGGTCGTTATTGATATCACGCAAGGTACGGGAAATTTCCTTACCTACAAGGGGCAGATTACGAATAAAGTCTGGAACATTGAGATGACCAGAAAAGACCTGTTTCTGTAATTCGTAATACAGGCTACGACCTTCATGTTGCAGCAGGAAGATGGCAAATGTTAGTGGAATACCGACCACCAGCGTTACCATAATCATCATGATAATCGCACTCAGGTTCGGTCTTGAACCGACAGAGCGTTTGATAGACTGATACAGAGGCCAAGTCATATAGGCAATAATGGCTGCCCAAACTACAGGTACAATAAAGTATTTGAGTACATTAAAACTCAAATAAAGCAGGATAAAAAATAATCCAAACAATAAAACTTTTTGTAATGTAGGCGCGTATTGTTGCACTGAATTCAATGACTCATTCCTTAGGTCTGTCAGGCATATTAACTGAAAAAAAGCCGGGCGCAAATGTACACTGACAAAGTTATACGGATTCTTTTATCAAAAAAAAGATATCGTACGCTGCGAGTTTAGAACCATTGGGCTGGATCATCGATAATGGCATTTAATACAGGTTGCCATTGTGCCTGCATTTCCCGGTACATTTTTTGTGGTTTATCGAAAATCGACAGACCTTCCATCGCCAGACGTCCATACGGTGCACGTTCAGAAATCCATGCCACCGGCTGCTGTTCAATACGGTCAAAGAACTGCTGAATTTCCTGATTCGATGCTGCATTCGGCCTGTTACGATTTGCCAGAAGCAGAATCTGGACTTTACCTTTACGAATCCGCTTGATTTCCTGAAGATGTTTCAGAAAACGGCGGGTCGAATCGATATCAAAAAATGAAGGCTGTAAAGGAATGATAATGGCATGTGCTTCACTGACCAGTTGTTCCGCATGCTCACCATTTAAAGCGCCTGGCGCATCAATGATCAGGTATTCGATTTTCTTGGGTGCATCGCCAATAGATTTGGTACTACGCCAGTCCAGACTCTGAATCGGAGCAGCATTTTCAGGGCGATGTTTTAGCCATTGCAGTGCAGATTTCTGGTTATCGGCATCAGCAAGCGCAACCTTGTAACCTTTTTGGGCCAGTGCTGATGCTAGGCTGATGGCAGTCATTGTCTTGCCACAACCACCTTTCTGATTTGCAACTAAAATTGTTTTCATGAGTGGGGGTGATTTATTTATGTACATTGCTAGCATATCATTCTTTTCTGATCGGCAGATGGCGGAAAACCTCGACTTCAGTCGAATCTAACCATAACTTAAGTGAAAATTAAGGAAGATTGAATGTCCATATGGATGGCAATGTTAATAGGAGCGTGTATCGGGATTGTGCTAACCACACTCATTCTGGGGCAAAGCCGTAATGGCCGCATCAAGGCAGAATATGAACAGTATATTGCCGAGCTGGAATTGGAACATCAGCAGGCTCTGACGGCCGCCCAGAAGCGTAGCGTAAATACCAGCCGTGCTGTACTCAAGGGGAAAATGGCCGAACAGTTAGCACCGATTATGCCTGAATTTCAGTATTTACCCAGTGATGCCAAGTTCCTGGGTGATCCGGTAGATTATGTAGTTTTTGATGGTTATACCGACTTCCGTGATGGTGATGGTCTGGCCGAAGATATTGAAGTGGTGCTGATTGATATCAAGAGTGGTGGCGCAAGGCTGAGCAAAGGGCAACAGGCAATTGCCCGGGCAATTCAGGAAGGACGGGTACGCTTTGAAACCATCCGTATCGATTTTGAAGAATTCGAGGATTAGGAAAAGATCATATGGATAAGTTACTGATCACCGCAGCACTATTCGCATTTGGGATCTGGGTCTGGTCAGAGTATTTTCGCGCTATCCCTCATCTGGAAGAAAGCGGCGTTCTCAAGAATTTTAAGGTAGAAGCGGTGCAGCCTGTTTCAGCAACGTATACAGTGCTGGATAAATCGTTTATCAAACCAAACCGTCGGGTCTTGCATCAGGCCAGTCCCTTTGTGGGCAGTTTTAATGATCTGGCCTATGTCAGTAATATTGATATCTTGCTGGCGATTCAGCCTTTGCCCACTACTATGCAGGCTAAACTGCAGCTCGATCAGCCAAAACGCTGCTTCCAGATTGAAGGTACAATCAATACAGCGGAGCAGGAAGCCATTAAAACCCATGTACAGCACTTTAGCCTGATTGCCGCCAATGAAAATATTGCCAATCAGATTCGCCGTCTGAAATCAGGGCAGCAGGTTCATCTTCAGGGTAACATTGTCACTGTACAGTCGGGTACTACAGGTCAGGCTTTTCAGGCAGGAATCGGGTCGAAACATCGCGCCCAATGTCAGTTGCTTAAAGTGCATGCTATTCAGGTGAATTGATTTTATTTAATGCATCAAACAGGCTTACGTGCCCGGGCCAGCAACATACGCTGTCCAATACTTGGAATACCAGCGGCATCGACATATTTTACTTCATCCAGTTCAAAACCAGCTTCAAGTAAAGCAGTTTCAATATCCCGATCAAGATGGCAGCCATCCGCGACTTTTTTCTGAATCGGGGTCAATAAATGCTGTAAACGTTGTATGTTCAGATTCTGCCGATTCAGTACATGTTCTGCTACATGCAAAGTTCCACCCGGCATCAGTACCCGATAAATCTCCTTCAGGCTTTGATACAGATCAGGAATACTGCAGAGAGTCCAGGTTGAAACTACATTTTCCAGCTGATCACGATCAAAAGGTAATGCTTCAGCACTGGCAAGAATGTGCTCAACCACAAAAGGCGTCGTCTGAATCCGCTCTTGGCCTAATTTAAAAATTTCGAGATTAGGCTCTAAGGCATAGACGGTATGGACGCCTTGATAGAAGGGTAGATTCAGCCCGGTACCGAAACCGATTTCCAGAACTTCACCAGAAACCCCAAGTAGCAGTTCACGGCGCAGATCCATGAGTGATGCGGTTTGCATGACCTGATTTAGCAGATGCGGGAAAATGTGTTTTTGATAAAGTTTATACAGCATGATTTTAGGTTCAATTTATTGCTGGATTGCGCTTAGCTTAACCGAAAATTCCTCGGTAAATATAATTTTTAGTACGACTCATTCATAGCACATTGTTACCAATTTCAACTATTTCCTTCATAAGTTCGCGCTAAGATATTTGGTAAACAGATGAACTGAGATGGTTGGGATAAAAGCAAGATGAGGTTGAAAAGCATGAAGCATATTGCCCTGTGTCTGGGTCTGATGTTACCGGTGCTGTCACAAGCATCCGTAGAACATAATATTGCCAAAGGCTTGCCACCCGTGGCAAAAGGCCAGTCAATTTCGGTATTGCAGCCGTTTAAAGGTGATTTCCGGATCTTGGGTTCAAAAATTTATAATAATGATCCGCAGGCCAAATTTTCTCCAATTGATTATGCAGTAAGTTGGGGACTATTTGCTGAACCGGAAATTGCCCGGCATATCACGGTAAACCAGTATGACCGCTATCTGAACTGGAAAATGGATCGTATTCCAGTGCCTAAAGCACAAGCCATGCAGATGGTATCCAATATGCATATCATTCCTGCCAATCCGCAGATTGCCAAAGCCATTAAACAGGTCAAACGTGGTGATCTGGTCCGTTTGAAAGGCGAGCTGGTTGAAGTGCGAGATAAAGATCTGGTATGGACCTCATCATTGACTCCGACCGATACAGGTGATGGCGCGTGTGAAGTGTTTCGTGTTAATTCAATTCAGTGGATTGAAAAGGTACAACGTAGTTAGTGATAAAAGTTCATTCATGGCAATTTATAGGAAAAGAAAACCGCTCAAAGGAGCGGTTTTTTTATAGCTTGATTGAGCATTTATTTAGCAGCTAGCGCTTCGCCTTCAAACTGAATCCCATCCCAGCCATTGAGCATGAACTGACGGATATTCTGGTGGTCGGTCGCTTCAGGCGTTGCCAGTACTGCGGCATAGTGTTCAGCAAACAGACTCAAAGTTTGCGCCTGATCCAGACCATTCAATTTAGCAAAAGAGAATACTTTTGCACTACCCTGGTTTTCAGTAGCGGCATTGGCTTGTTGACCATTTTTAAAAGCTGTTGGTGTGTGCTGATAGCGTGCATCAATGAATGCAATTACATCAGCAAATTTTGCTTCGCCAGCAGCCAATTGAGCCAGTAATTCCTGAGCCATGGGGTTTCCCTCTAGAACTTAAATAAATATGAATGGTGTCGAATATACCAATTTTTTGGCAAAGATCCATGTTCATTGTGCAATTTTAGGTGCATGATGTTATTCATTATTCTCGCCCAATATAAGGGCTGATGACGTATTCAGGATTGAAGGATAACGGAGAGGACATGAACTGGCTTTTGGTGGCAATGGGCGGCGCAATCGGGGCGACACTGCGTTATGCAACAGGCATGCTGATTTTCAAGCCGCAGATGTTATTTCCTTGGCCGACCTGGTGGATCAATATTATCGGTTGTTTATGTGCGGGGATCTTCTTTGCCTTTAGCCAGAAATACAGCTTTCTACAGAATGAAGCACGGCTGTTATTTATGGTGGGGATCTTGGGTGGTTTTACTACTTTTTCCAGTTTTGGTTTGGAAACTTTTCAGCTGCTTAAACAGGGAGCGCTAACAATTGCTATCAGTTATGTCGTATCCAGTGTGATTGTCGGTGTACTGCTGCTGGGAATTGGTTTCTATCTGACTCAGCTGGCTTTAGCGCAGGCATAAAAAAGTCAGGAAACTAGGGAGATTTCCTGACAATAGAGGATTTAGAAATGAGACATTAAGGTTTAACTGCGTTTAAAGCGTGCAAAACGTTTATTGAAGCTTGCTACGCGGCCTTCATTACTGGTTTGACGCTGTTCACCGGTATAGAAGGGGTGAGACGCACTTGAAATATCGAGAGTGACATAAGGGTAAGTTTTGCCTTCGTATTCACGGGTCTGGCTGGAATTCATGGTGCTGCCAATAATGAAATAAACATCGGCATTGGTATCATGAAATAGTACTTCACGATACTCTGGATGGATATCTGGACGCATATTTTTTACCTTGCTTGAACAACAATGATTAGATTTAATGTTATGTTATAATATAACAATATTATTTTCAATATAAGCCGGGTAACGATGTGTATCCAGGTGTAACTCTTGTTAAAGCTTAGGCACGTTTCGGTACCAGCTCCTCAAATACATCACTGAGATCATCTTTAACTTTTAAATGAATCAGGTTCCAGTATTGTCCTGAAATGGTCCGGTTTACCATCAACGTATCTGGAGAAGGTTTAAATACGTCCCAATATTTCAAGGATGGCTTGATCAGCTCTATACCGTCATGGTGCGCCGAGTTTTCCTCAAAATCATAATAGCCATTTAGTGGGCGTAACAGTACTTCCAGCCACTGTTCATACAGTTCCTGAGGGAATTTTCCAAGTTCTGTAAGTGACTTAAGCGAGTCTAGCTGCTGCTCGATCATCGGAATATTCTGTTCCCGAGCTGCATGTACTAACTCTCTAAAATGACCAATCACTTCAGTAGATAAAGTTTTTACACCACCGAAATCGTAAATAATCACTGTGCCATCTTCACGGAAGGCGAAGTTACCCGGATGCGGGTCACAGTGGAAACGACGCAGATAGAAAATTTCCTGGCCAATGGCACGGAACAGGCGACGGCCCAGATCATTACGGATTTCCACCGGCCAAGTACTGGCAGTTTCAATGCTTTCACCATGTTCCAGACTTAAAGTCAGAATATGCCGTGACGAATAATCCGGATAGACTTGTGGAATTACAATCTTGCTATCCAGTGTTTCGTGGAAAGCACGAGCAACCTCTAAATTTTGTGCTTCGATTTCATAGTTCAGCTCATCGTCCAGACTGTGCTGAATTTCCTTAAACAGCTGATCTTGCAGTTTACGGTCAATTTTCAATACCCCCATCAGACGTAACGCCAGACGGACCTGTTTTAGGTCGCTTTCACAAGCTTCTTCTACACCCGGATATTGCACTTTCACCACGACTTGCTGACCATTCGGCAAGGTGGCTTTATGCACCTGACCAATCGAGGCAGCCGCAAAAGGTTTAGGTTCAAAATCCTGGAAAATCTGCTCCAGCGGTTTGCCAAGCTCTTTTTCAACCTGTGCTTTAATCACATTAAACGGCATGGCTGGCGCCTGACGTTGCAACTTGGAAATGGCACGTGCGACTTCAGGCGGAAAAATATCTTTATATTGAGAAGCGATCTGACCGACTTTCATCACTGCGCCTTTCATTTCTCCAAGGGTATCGGCAATCTGTACACCAATATCCTGAAAAAGTTTGCTGCGCGCTGCATTTTTCTGCTCTTCGTCGGCAGTTAAATTTTTAATAGAATTTGATAATGTTTTGCTGGCGATACTTGCTGTCATACCGGCAAGTTTCATAAAGCGACGACCGGGTGTGCTAGCCGTTTTTGCCATGCGGAATTCCTCAAAATCATCTTTTTAATGCTGTCTTTGATCATAGGCGACAAAGGCGTAAATGCCTATAACTAATTGTAGAGGTTGTGTTGCCAGCCCAATCTCATACTTTACAATTTCTTCAAGAATCTTCCAAAAACTGTGCCAATACCGCTTTGATTCATTATTTAGAGTGATTGGGTTCACCATTAATTCTGAGTTTTTATGCATTGATGAGATTAGAATAGTCAGCATGATTTAAGCTAAGACTATTCCATGAAAGTTTATCGTTATTTTACCGGTAAGGATGATGTGCATTTTTGTGCCCGTGTCACCAAGGCATTAAATGAAGGCTATGAACTGTATGGTTCACCAACCATGACTTTTAATGGAACAGAAGTGATTGTGGGCCAGGTCGTCATTAAAGAAGTAGCAGATGAGTCTGAGATTCCACAGGGTTTAAAAGCAGCTTTAGAAGCGAACTAGAGTTCTGAATGATCATGCCCTCAATGTTTCATTCGCATTTTTATCTTATTGTGTAGGTGGTTTTTACTTTCGCAGCGGCAAAAGTAATAAAACCCTTTTATTAATCTGATGCTTTATCCTAAGCACGCTTTAAGCACTGCTTTAAAGCGTTGCGCAAGATGACTGATCAACGGCGACATCCATGTCGTTGGAGAGTTAATTGAATATAGGATTGAAAATTCATCCTTTTTAATTCTTTTAAGCCTGCTGAATTAAACGTTTATTGTTGCCATAAAGGCGCATCAGCAGTAGCACACAGGCCACACTCAGGCCGACAATCAGCCCCACCCAGACACCGGCCGCACTCATATCCGTAAATCTGGACAGATAGACACCGACCGGGAAGGCAATCACCCAATAGGCAATCATGGTGATCCACATCGGGCCTTTGGTATCTTGCATACCACGTAAGCAACCTGCCGCACTGATCTGCCAAGCATCCATCAGCTGATAGGCAATTGCAAATAGTACCAGATACACTGCGATCTGGGAGACCTGCATTTCTGAGGTGTAGAGCGCCACAATCTCATGCTTAAAGAACCACAGCAGCAGCATGGTTAATACGGCAAGTACAGTAGCAGTGGCTAAACCCAGCCATTGCACCTGACGCATCGCGACCCAGTTTTTCTCGCCATAATAGGTTCCAACACGGATCGTCAAAGCAATCGCTAAAGACATTGGAATCATAAATAGCTGCGATGTAATCGAGATCGCAATTTGATGTGCCGCGACAATGGTTTCACCGAGTGGACTAAGGACAATCGCTGCCGTACTGAAAATGCTCACTTCAAAGAAAATTGCCAGACCAATCGGTAAGCCTAACTTGAGAATACGCTTGAGCCAGTAAGTATTAATTTTTTCCCAGTGAGTGAAGGGTTGGGTTGCCTGATAGGACTTATTTTTTAAAATATAAATCGCAAGCGTAATCAGCATCAGCCATTGCAGAATCGCTGTAGCAAAACCACAACCAGCGCTGCCCAATGCAGGAATTGGACCGAAACCATACATGAAAATAAAGTTGAGTGGTATTAATGCCAGCAGAGCCAATAGACTGATTGCAGTGACTGGGCGTGGATAACCGATTGCCTCGGAATAGCCACGCAGTGCTGCATACATGGTCACCGCTGGCATACCAAAACCAATGGCATGCAGGAACAGGCCGGCCTTAGGCTGCAGGCTTTCCGGTACACCTAGCAAAGGTAGGGTTAGAGGTAAAATCTGCAAAACTAGCCCTGCGATCACCCCAAGTACTAAAGCCACCCAAAGGGATTGACGGGCAATCGTTGAAATTTTCTCGGGAGTGCGAGCACCGTAAGCTTCAGCCACTAAAGGAGTAGTAGCAATCATGATGCCACTAAATAATAACATCACCGGAATCCATAACCCGACCCCGACTGCAATGGCTGCCAGATCAGTTGCAGACAGATGCCCTGCCATAATGGTATCAATCAGACCAAGACCAGCTTGGGAAAACTGGGTGATCAAAATGGGCAACATTAAGGTGAACAGTCGTTTTAATTCAAAGCTTAGGGTTGTGGCTGACGAAACATTCGACACAAAAAATACTCATCTTTCATCATGTGCTTAGATAGAAGGTTTAGCGTTGTAAAGTGAGAAGCACACCAATAAAAATCACCACGCCACCCAGAAGACGTTGCCAGTTGAGTTGTATTTTTTCACTGTCGAACCAGCCAAAATGATCAATGATCATGGAAGAGACCAGCTGTCCAAAAATCACCAATGCAGACAAAGTCAGTAGCCCAAGCTTAGGCGCACTATAGATGCTCATGCTAATTGCATAGACACCGATGACACCGCCTAGCCATAAGTACCAGGGCAATTGCGTAAATGTACTGAGGCTCGGTTTATCCACCTGCTGAAAAAATACCAACACAGCAAGCAATATTGTACCAATCAGAAAGGAGAAAAGGGCAGCTTGTAAGGGAGAATATAAATATTCCCGTAGCTGGGTATTGATACCGGTCTGAAAACTTAAGCCAATACCAATTGCCATTGCCAAAGGGATAAACAGCAGGATCTCGGAAGATATTTTCATTCTCAGGGTCTTGTTTTTGTTAAGTTAAACTGAGTCTACTGTAAAGCGGATGAGAATTCATAAGCAGGGTACTTTTGTCATGCTAAAATACAACAAAATTCATCTGATGTTCTGAGCACTGTCCTTGACTGATTTAAATCCTGCCGCTATTCCCTTGTCCCTGTATATTCATATGCCATGGTGTGTGCGTAAATGTCCATATTGTGATTTTAATTCGCATGCGGTACCAGATGGCAAGCTGTCTCTGGATCTTGAGCAGGAATATTTGCATGCCTTGGTCGAGGACTTTAAAACTCAGCTTGACTTTGCACACGGACGTCAGATTCATAGTGTATTTATTGGTGGGGGTACACCATCCCTGATTTCTGCTCAAGGTTATCAGTGGTTATTTAGTCAATTAAAAGCACTGCTTCCTTTTGAAGAAGGTTGTGAAATCACCTTGGAAGCCAATCCGGGCACAGTAGAGCATGATCCATTTGCCGGTTATCTGGCAGCGGGTATTAACCGTCTTTCGATCGGTGTACAAAGCTTTAATACTGAGCATTTGAAAAAGCTGGGGCGTATTCATAGCAATGAAGATGCGATCTCGGCAATTGCGCATGCGAAAGAGGCAGGTTTTGAGCGCATTAATATTGATCTGATGCATGGATTACCAGAACAGACTTTAGAACAGGCTTTAAATGACTTGAAATTAGCTGTGGAAAATGGAGCGACTCATATTTCCTGGTATCAGCTCACTATTGAACCCAATACGGTATTTTTCCGTACGCAGCCTATTTTACCTATGGATGAGGTCTTGGAAGATATTCAGGAACAGGGTGAGGCTTATTTAAAAGCTCAGGGCTTTATCAACTATGAAGTCTCGGCTTGGCGTAAAGAGTTACCGTCAGCACATAACCTGAATTACTGGCAGTTTGGCGATTATTTGTCGATTGGGGCAGGGGCGCATGGGAAAGTCACACAAGCTGATGGGGTCTATCGTTTCCAGAAAACCCGTTTGCCGAAAGATTATTTAGCCAAAGTACCAGCAGAACATTTGCAGTTTAAACGGATTGAAGCTGAAGATATGCCGTTTGAATTTATGATGAATGCCTTGCGTTTAAATAATGGTGTAACAGCAAAGTTGTATGCAGAGCGTACAGGCCTCAGTCTGGAGGGTCTGAATGAATTATTGACTTCACTGCGTCAACGTAAACTCATGGTTGAGGATCCAGAACGTTTGGCTTGTACCGAGCAGGGGCATGTATTTTTAAACTCAGTACTGGAAGAGTTTTTATAAGCCTGTGGATTTCTATTCAATAAAGTTTAATTCCATCTACCTCTATTAATTTCTCAATAATTTTGTGATTATTCAAATATTAAGTCATTTGAATAACATAACAATATTGCGAGGGGCGGGTGAGTTCTTTATTAGATTTCTACAAAGTAGAATTAGGCGATGCACGCTTTTTTATTTTGGATAGTAAGAGTGATCATCTGGTGTATGGTGACTTGGATTTTGAGGAATATCATTGGGACAAGGCAAAATTTAATAAAGTGCGTCCAGGTGATTTCTTTCTCTACCGTCGACCACAAAAAGCTTCAGAAATAAAAAACCAATTCTATATTTACGGTGCTGGCCGCATTGGTCAGATGATTGAAGTTGCGAATGCATCTGGGCCCGATAAAGTTCGTCAAAAGCCAGTCTATGCCACTATTGAACAAGGCATTGCCTTTGAAAATCCCATCCTGCAATCCGATTTGGAAAATTTTCAGTGGAGCTTTAAGACCCGTGGCTCAACTTGGGAATATTTTTTCCAGCAATATGGTATGAATGAAATCCATGCTGATGATTTTTGGCGATTGCTGAATATTGGGGTGCAAGGTAATAATTATGAATTCAATGCATCCCAAACTAGTGTAGAGCAAGAAGTTGCTGATTATTTTGTTGAAGATAAGCGTGCCCATGTCAAAATCCGAGGCGTTGAACAAAGAGAATTTGCTTTAAAAGTAAAGCTCAATTATCAATATCAATGTGCAATTTCAGGGATCAAAACCAAAGATTTTCTAGTAGCTTCACATATCATTCCTTGGTCAGAAAATTATGCGCAACGAACTAACCCACGGAATGGAATTTGCTTGTCTTCTCTATTAGATAAAGCTTTTGATACTGGTTTTATGACTATTGATGAAAAGTTTAAAGTTTGTATTGCGAATAAAGCACTACACGACCAGTCCTTATACACCTATTTAAAACAGTATCAGGGGCACAGATTACAGGTGCCAAAGAGCTATCAACCCGATCAAAACTTTTTAGCTTGGCATCGGTAGCATGTATTTTTAGATAATCACAGTGCCGATATCAGTTTCAAGTTAAAGTAAGCAATAGATTAACCTTTGATATCATTTTGATTTTTTAAAAATAAAAAAGCCCGATGGATTACCTAGGGCTTTTCTTCTATTTCAACTTTGCCTTCAAGTTATTCGTTATTAACGAGGCCTAGGCGATATTTTGTAATATGGGCTGTTGCGATGATTATGACTTAGTGTAATTTTTTACATGATTGTATGCAGATGAAGAAATTAGACAGAGTATTTTGAATTGAAAGACTAGGGACTAGAGAAAAGCAAGACCTTAATTAATGTATCTAAGATAAGTGTGTATTTATTTATGGCACAAAAAAAGCACTCTAATGAGTGCTTTTTTTCATCTTAGCAACGATTAGATTGCAGTGATGTTAGTCGCTGTAGGGCCTTTTTGACCTTGAGCAACGCTGAAAGAAACCTTTTGGCCTTCAGCTAAAGTTTTGAAACCTGAACCTTGGATTTCGCTGAAGTGAGCGAAAACGTCTGGACCGTTGTCTTGTTGAATGAAGCCAAAACCTTTAGTTTCGTTGAACCACTTTACTGTACCAGTAACTGTATTAGACATAATATAACCTATTGAGTTTTATTGATTTATAGTCAATCTATGGGATGACTAAGATGTAACTTGGAAAAATAGACTGGATGGAGCTTTTGATCTATAAAAACGGAGGTTTATGACTAAAACTGCGATACTTAAAGAAGACTAACCAAAACAAGAATTTTTCTAGTTGCAACCATCATACCCTGAATTCAGAGATATTCAAGCTGTATATCACTATTATTTTTTATGCAGTTGATATCACTCAAAATAAAATTGTAGAAAAATTATACAGAATTAAAAAATCAAGGACTTAATATGCTTTAACAAAAAGAGCGCCGTAGCGCTCTTTTTGTTATTTGACTTTCAATGTCAGCGAAAACTTAGTAATCGAAACTGAAGTGCTCAGATGCCAGTGAAGTCATCGTTTTAGATGGGTTGACCATCGCTTCGGCATGACCTTGGGTACGTGGCAATAAGCGTTCAAAGTAGAAATCTGCCACTTTGATTTTCGCTTTGTAGAATTCTGGGGTTTCTGCGCCATCATTCGATGCCAGCTTGGCCGATGCAACGGCCGCCTGCTGTGCCCAGAAGTAAGCCATCATCACATAACCCGAGAACATCAGGAAATCTACAGATGCAGAAGAAACGATATCACGGTCCTTACGTGCAGCCAGCATGATACGAACCGTTAATGCATTCCATTGTGCGCAAAGTTTGGTTAAGTCCCAAGCAAAACGACGCATGTATTTGTTACGTGCATGCTGGCCACAGAATTTCAGGATTTCTGCCGTGTAATCACGAATCACTTTGCCTTTAGAAGTTAACAGCACTTTACGGCCAATCAGATCTAGTGCCTGTACACCTGTTGTACCTTCATAAAGAGTAGAGATACGCGAGTCACGTACGATTTGTTCCATGCCCCATTCTTTGATATAGCCATGACCACCAAAGACTTGCATACCGTGATTGGCTGCTTCATAGCCCAGTTCAGTCAGGAAACCTTTCAGAATAGGGGTATAGAAACCTAAGTGATCATCATGCGCCTCGAAAGCTGCTGTATCTCCACGAACCAGAGCATCATTCATTTTGTCTGCAATTTGTGCTGCATGATAAATCATTGCACGACCGCCTTCAGCAATTGCTTTTTGTGTTAATAACATACGGCGAACATCAGCATGGTGAATGATGGCATCAGCTACTTTTTCTGGATCTTTCTTGCCAGAAAGGGCACGCATTGACATACGCTCTTTGGCATAAGGCAGGGCTCCTTGGAAAGACAGCTCTGCATGACAGATCCCCTGAATCGCGGTACCGATACGTGCCGTATTCATAAAGGTAAACATTGCATGCAGACCTTTATTCTTTTCACCAATCAGGTAACCAACCGCATTGTCAAAGTTCAGTACAGCTGTTGCAGATGCACGGATTCCCATTTTGTGTTCAATCGAACCACAAGTAACCGGATTGCGTTCACCAATGCCGCCATCAGCTGCCGGAATGAATTTCGGTACGATGAACAAGGAAATACCTTTAGTGCCCGCAGGTGCATCTGGCAGGCGTGCAAGTACAATATGAATGATATTTTCAGTCAGATCATGTTCACCCGCCGAGATGAAGATCTTGGTACCTGAAATGGCATACGTGCCATCTGCATTTGGCTCAGCTTTGGTTTTTACCTGGCCCAGGTCGGTACCACATTGCGGCTCAGTCAAACACATGGTACCAGACCATGTACCTGCTACCAGGTGAGGCAGGTAAAGATTTTTTTGCTCATCTGAACCAAATTGAATAATGGTATTGATACAGCCGATACTTAAACCTGGATACATCTGGAAGGACCAGTTTGCAGTGCCCATCATTTCAGACTTAACCAGATTCAAAGATTGTGGAAGGTTTTGACCGCCAAATTCTTCAGGATAAGAAAGACCTTGCCAGCCGCCTTGTACGAACTGTTCGTATGCTTCCTTGAAGCCTTTAGGCGTAGTGACTTCACCATTTTCAAAATGACAGCCTTCCAGATCACCACTTTGATTCAATGGAGACAGTACATTTTCACAGAAATCTGCTGCACCTTCCAGAATCATGTCCACGGTTTCAGCATCGGCATATTCACCATTTGATAGTGTCTGGTAATGTGCAGGGTAATCAAGCACTTCATTCATAAGGAAGCGAATGTCACGTAACGGGGCTTTATATGCTGGCATGCGTTTTAATCCTGATTAATAGTTTTGGATTATCTGTATCGATTCTTTGATTATTCACATTGCGGCTAAAAATACATTGATAAGGCAAGCAAATAAAAATGTCAGAAAGGCGAATCGAGGAGATAGGAAAATTAGGGTGATTCAGGTTAAAGATATGGGCTAATAATAAATAGCTGAAAAATAAAAAAGACTTATATGAAACGACTTTAATAGATAATTATTCTGTTTGTCTAGGTGATTTTTTGGGTGAATTGTACACAAATGTTATTGTTCGAAAATAAACAGAAGTGCTGTCATTAAATCCACTTATTGCTCTGTATATTGCCTTCTGTCGGAAAATCAAAAGAGCCTCCGTAGAGACTCTTGAATCATATTAAAAGCTTAAACGGGCTTAAAGGAAATCTTTGAGCTGTGGCTTGACCCCATTCCAGATCGCGAAAGATTCAATCGCTTGACCGACCAGCATGCCAAAACCTTCAGCGCTAGGAACACCACGCGCACGGGCTTGATCTAGAAAAGTAGATGGTTTGCCATAGGCCATTTCATATGCGTGTTTAAACTGCAGTGCTTCCGGCAGGATTAAGGCATCACCACTCAAGCTGGCAGAAGTTGCATTGATAATAAGATCGAACTCACCCGCCAGATCAGTCAAGGCAATCGCTTGCAGTTCAGCTTGTGGTACTGCATCTTTTAAATCCGCAATCAGCTGTTCGGCACGGGTGAGGGTACGATTGGCAATGACAATTTTCTTCACACCTGCCTGTACCAGTGGATAGATCACGCCACGAGTCGCACCACCAGCGCCAATAATCAGAATATCGGTATTTTCCAGGTTCCAGTCTAAAGCACGAATAGCTTCAACCAGACCTTGACCATCGGTATTATCACCATGCAGGACGCCATTTTCCATCCATAGTGTATTTACTGCACCGGCAATACGAGCGCGTTCAGTCAGCACCTGACACTGTGCATAAGCTTGTTCTTTAAACGGAACCGTGACATTCATGCCGATACCGCCTTGGGCAAAGAAGTCCTGAATATTGGCTTCAAAGCCATCCAGCGGAGCCAGACGTTTACTATAGGTGAGATCAATACCGGTTTTAGCGGCAAATGCATGATGCAATTCTGGAGAACGTGATTGTTCAATCGGGTTGCCAACAACAGCAAATTGTTTGCTCATTTCACAGTGTCCATGTGCTGAAATGCTCAACAATATACGTGAAAACAGGTAGGGACTAAAGTATTGAAAGGTCTAATTCTAGGGGCTTATTTTAGGAATTACAGGTTTTAATAATGCGTTCAGTCAGAAGCAGGGCACCACTTAAGATAATACCGATAATCATAATAATGCTGACACTGATTGCCAGACTGTCCAAGATAAGATCCTTGGTTAAGAATGTTGTGGTAATTGCACTGACTGTAACGGCCAGAAATACCCACATCATCAGCACATGACTTTTGAAATGTCGTAGCTGCATATATTTTTACCCAATATTTTTTAAGATTTTACTATACAGCAGAGCTTGTGACGAAGTGAGGACATTTCTGCTTATTTATATAAAGAAAAGTTTCTAAATGTTTATAGGAAAATTTTTCGTTCAAATTAATAGTCTTGAAGAATTAGTTTTGTAAATTTGGGAACGAATTAATTGCATGAAGTTTTCAGGAGAAAAAAATTAGAGGTACTGTAAGCAAAAAATAATTGGAACAGTTTTATAAAAAATGCCCTCAAACTGAGAGCATTTTGGTTAAGCGTACACTTACTTCTTTAACTCTTTTAGCCAATCTCGTGGCTTTAGATAATAATCGGTGAGTTGTTTCTCTGGTGAACCTTCGGCCCATTCCGGACGATAAGACCAGCCAGTGAGTGGGGGCAGACTCACTAGAATGGACTCGATCCGGCCACCGGTCTGTAAGCCAAACAAAGTGCCACGGTCATACACTAGATTATATTCAACATAACGGCCACGACGATACAGTTGAAACTCACGCTGTGCTTCGCTATAAGGTTTGTCCTGATTGCGCTGGAAAATCGGAATGATGGCATCCAAGTAACCCTTACCCATCGCCTGCATGTATTTAAAACAGGTTTCAAAATCCCATTGGTTCAGGTCATCAAAGAACAGGCCACCGACACCACGCTGTTCATCACGGTGCTTTAAGTAGAAATAATCATCACACCATTTTTTATGCTGTGCATAAACTTCTTCGCCAAATGGCGCACACAGATCATGCGCCGTCTGATGCCATGAAAGCACATCTTCATCATTCGGATAGAACGGTGTCAGGTCAAAACCACCGCCAAACCACCAGATCGGATCCTGGCCTTCTTTTTCAGCAACAAATAGGCGCACATTGGCATGTGAGGTCGGCACATTTGGATTTTTGGGATGGATCACCAGTGAGACACCCATCGCCTGTGCCTTAGCCCCGGCAATTTGTGGATGACGTTCAGTGGCTGAAGCCGGTAGTTTAGAAATATTGATGTGCGAGAACATTACCCCGCCTTTTTCAATCACTGTCCCATTTTGCAGCACACGTGAACGGCCACCACCACCTTCAGGTCGCTCCCAGTCATCAATGATAAACTCAGCTGAGCCACCACCAGCACGTTCTTGTTGTTCGAGAGCCGCACAGATGCGTGCCTGTAAGTCGAGGAGGAATTCGCGTACGCGTTGAATATCCGCAGAAGTTGGATGCTGCATCAAAGCCCTCATGGGGAGAAAGAAAGACTTTCTACATCAAAGCATAAAATGGCATAAAAATTAAGATGTATTTGCCGATACTGATGATCTAAAAAGACTTTGTGTTCACAGTAAATTAAAGCAAGGTAGCGTATTAAATCCGACCGAGATGCTAGGTTGAATTCTTTTTTCGAGCCCCACACAATAGCTTTAGATGGCCCATGCTTGGGTGAATTTTCGATGGTCATAGGTGGATATTATGTCGGTTCAGGCTACTTCCCTCATTCAAAAATACAATCTCCCAGGTCCACGCTATACTAGTTATCCAACTGTACCGTATTGGGAAGAACAGTACTTTTCTCTGAAACAGTGGAAACAGACTTTAAAGCGCTCTTTTGCTGAATCGAATCAGAAAGAAGGCATCAGTCTATATATCCATCTGCCCTTTTGTGAAAGCCTGTGCACTTTCTGTGGATGCCATAAACGTGTCACCAAACGGCATGAAGTTGAGCAACCCTATATTCAGGCGGTGCTGAAGGAATGGGATCTGTACTGTGAATTATTGGAAGAAAAGCCAATGATCAAGGAAATCCATCTTGGTGGTGGTACACCGACTTTTTTCTCGATTGAGCACTTAACTCAACTGATTAAAGGTATCTTGGTTAAGGCCGAAATAGCGTCTGAGCATGAATTCAGTTTTGAAGGTCATCCGAACAATACCACTTATGAACATTTGCAAGGCTTGTATGACTTAGGTTTTCGCCGGGTCAGCTATGGCGTGCAGGATTATAATGAAACTGTGCAGAAAGCCATTCACCGCATCCAGCCTTATGAAAATGTCAAACAGGTCACCGAATGGGCGCGTGAAATAGGTTATACCTCGATTTCGCATGATCTGGTCTTTGGTCTGCCATTCCAGAGCCTGGATGATGTCCTGACTACCATTGGCCAAACCAATACCTTAATGCCGGACCGTTTAGCCTTATATAGCTATGCCCATGTGCCATGGATCAAGGGTAATGGCCAGCGCGGTTTTAAAGATGCCGATGTGCCAAAAGATGAAATCAAGCGTCAGTGCTATGAAGAAGGTAAGAAGAAACTGCTGGCACATGGTTACCATGAAATTGGCATGGATCATTTTGCGCTAGAAAGTGACAGCCTGTATCAGGCTTTTAAGGAGAGTTCTTTGCACCGTAACTTTATGGGTTATACCGCATCTAAAACCCAAGTCATGATCGGATTAGGGATTTCATCAATCAGTGATAGCTGGTACAGCTTTGCCCAGAATGTAAAAACCATTGAAGAATATTATGAATGTCTTGAACAGAATGAGATTCCAGTAGTTAAAGGGCATGTATTAAGTCAGGAAGATTTAATCATCCGTAAGCATATTCTGAATCTGATGTGCAGTTTCACCACTTCTTGGGCAGATGAGCACATGCAATTTGCTGAAATTGACGAAGTACTAAAACAGCTCAAAGAAATGTCACAGGATCAGTTGATTAAAATTGTAGACTCATCAGTCACAATTTTGGAGAAAGGGAAACCTTTTGTACGTAATATCTGTATGGCTTTTGACCTGAGATTAAAACGTAAAATGCCGGAGAACCGGATTTTTTCGATGACGATTTAGAAATCCCTTCAATCCTCCTCAACCCTCCTTTAGCAAAAGGAGGGTTGAGGAGGATTTGTATGAAAGCTAAAAATCATCCTTCCGATACAGATGCGCCATACGTTCATGCTTGGTCTTAAGATACTGTTCATTAAATGGATTTAGACCAACCGTCAGCGGTACACGATCTACCACATTAATACCCAAATCTTTAAGTGCATTGATTTTTGTAGGGTTATTGGTAATCAAGCGTACTGCTTTTACACCTAAATGATCCAGCATGATGCTACACATATCGTATTGGCGTGCATCGGCTGGCAAGTTTAGCATCAGGTTGGCATCTACGGTGTCATGACCTTGATCCTGTAGGGCATAGGCTCGGATTTTATTGGTTAAACCAATCCCGCGGCCTTCCTGACGCAAGTATAGAATCACACCACGACCGACTTCATTAATCAGCTTTTGTGTCGCCTGAAGTTGCGGTCCACAATCACATTTCAGTGAGGCAAAAGCATCCCCCGTCAAACACTCAGAATGTACACGTACCAGCACGGGTTCATCACTCGATTCTTCCAGTCCTTTAGATAACGCGACATGTTCTTCGCCAGTCTTAGGGTCTTGAAAAACAGTAATTTTAAATTCACCATGAGCGGTAGGTAATCTTGATGTTGCGACAAACTCGATAGGCACAGCTGAACCCGTTAAATCCTGAAATTGCTCAAAGTATAGCGTAATGATTGGACATTAGTAGGGTTGCATAGAGGAATTTCTGGAGAACATTTTCTTTTTTGTATAAAGCGAACGATAATAGTTGATAAACAGTAAGATTATTCAGGATAATCGTATTCTGCAAATTTTACCCTGATCAAGATCATTGTTTAATATTGCGCCGTTAACAGCTTTAGTCAATTGAAGCTGCTACAATTCGACTATATGATCGGGACTCCCCATAGACAGACCTAGCTTAGGATTTGCCAGGCTTTTGAAGGCTTTGCCATTTATGCTGTATACAGAAATACCAACTCAACGCCCTGTAACACCGTTGCTTGATGCGATCGATCATCCAGAGCAATTGCGTTCACTTGAGCAAAATCAGCTTGAGCAGGTGGCCGATGAGTTACGTCAGTACATTTTGTATGCTGCAGGACAAAGTGGTGGGCATTTTGGTGCCAATCTGGGGGTGATTGAGCTGACTGTAGCTTTGCACTATTGCTTCAATACGCCAGACGACCGCCTGATCTGGGATGTAGGTCATCAGGCATATCCGCATAAAGCCTTAACCGGTCGTCGTGAGCAATTAACCACGATTCGTGCCAAAGATGGCTTGGCCGCATTCCCGGCGCGTGATGAATCTGAATTTGATACTTTCGGGGTAGGGCATTCTTCTACTGCGATTTCAGCAGGCTTGGGCATGGCCTTGGCGCGTCGCTATCAAAAGAATCCATGTGAAGTGGTGTCCATTATTGGTGATGGTGCAATGACGGCAGGTATGGCCTTTGAAGCCATGAATGACGCCGTCGCACACAATGCAGATCTGATGGTGGTGCTGAATGATAATGACATGTCGATTTCCTGCAGTACCGGTGGTTTTGCCAAGCATCTCGCTGCACTGTGGGAACGTGGTGAGTCGGTGAATATTACTGAAGAGGGTGAAGCCTTCGTTCAGCCGCATCCAGAATGGGTCTATAACTCACGTCTGCATTGTGCCGCGACTGATGCTGCCGATAACCTGTTTAAGGCGATTGGTTTTGATTATTTTGGTCCTTATGATGGTCATGATCTGAGTCAATTGGTGCATGTGTTTAATGCACTGAAAAAGCGTAAAGGTCCACGTCTGATTCATGTCTATACCAAAAAAGGCAAAGGCTTTGCTCCGGCAGAAGCAGAACAAATTAAATATCATGCGATTAGTCGTTTAAATGCAGGATCTACTGCAAATCCAGCACCAAAATATTCTGATGTCTTTGGTCAATGGTTGTGTGATGAAGCGGCGAAAGATGACCGCTTGCTGGCCATTACCCCAGCCATGTGTGAAGGTTCAGGCATGGTGGAATTTGCTAAGCAATATCCTGAGCGTTTCTTTGATGTCGCGATTGCAGAACAGCATGCGGTAACGCTAGCAGCGGGTATGGCTTGCGAAGGTTTGAAGCCAGTTGTAGCGATCTATTCAACGTTTTTGCAACGTGGTTATGACCAGTTAGTACATGATGTGGCGCTACAAAATCTGGATGTGACGTTTGCTATCGATCGTGCTGGTCTGGTTGGTGAAGATGGTCCGACCCATGCCGGAGCATATGACTATGCTTATATGCGTACCATTCCGAATCTGATGATCATGGCGCCAAAAGACGAAAATGAATGTCGCCAGATGCTACATACTGCGTATCTCTATAAAGGTCCGGCAGCAGTACGTTATCCGCGTGGGAGTGGTCTGGGTGTTGAGATTCAGCAAGACATGGTTGAATTACCAATGGGTCAGGCTGAAATCGTGGCTAGCTTTAATAGTCAGCATGATGACTATATCTCTGTACTGGCATTTGGTAGCCGAGTGCAGGCCGCTATCGATGCAGCCCAAGCCTTTGCTGCAAAACATGATGTGGCAGTACGTGTGGTGAATATGCGTTTCATCAAACCACTGGATACCCAAATGCTGGATGATATCTCGCAAAGTACCACTCTGTTCGTGACAGTCGAAGAACATGCAGTGATGGCAGGTGCGGGCAGTGCAGTCAATGAATATCTGGCTGAAGCGCAGATCGTAAAACCAATTTTAAATCTTGGTCTTGCTGATACCTTTATGGCGCAAGCGACCCATGCACAGATGCTGCAACAGGCAGGACTTGATGCTCAAGGCATTGAAAAGTCAATGAATCAGGCTTGGTCTTCACTTACCCAGTCAGTCTGAAACAACGTCTTCAAAATTTTAGACACATTTTTTTCCCAAAAAGCCCTTATATTTGCTAAAATGTAGGGGCTTTTATGCATTATTCTTTATCAATATCTTCAAATTTGTAGTGGGTGTTCAATGGAACCTATGGTGGTGATGGCTGCGCGTGCGGCTCAATTAGTTGGTCAAGAGCTTTTAAAAGCGCATCAAAATCGTCATAAACTCGATCTACAAGTCGAAGAAAAAGGCATTGATGGTCCTGTAACGCGTGTTGACCGTTATCTGGAGCAACTGACTATCGATACGCTGCGTAAAAGTTATAAAAATCACAGCTTCCTTGGTGAAGAGTTTGGTCTGCAAGAAGGTAAAGGTCACGACGCTGAATGGTGTTGGGTGATTGATCCTCTTGACGGTACACTGAACTTCATCAACGGTTTCCCGCATTTCTGTATCTCTATTGCTGTTCAGCACAAAGGCGTAACCCAACACGGTGTTATTTATGACCCTGTGAAAGACGAGCTATTCTCTGCAAGTCGTGGTCGTGGCGCGATGCTGAACCAGCGTCGTATCCGTGTAAATGTGAAAGACAACTTGCAGAATTCTTTCCTGGCAGTCGGTCATGCTTACCGTGCTCAACGTGGCGGTGAAGTGGTGTCTTATGCGAAAAACCATTTCGAATCACTATTAAACGTTACTGAAGCAGGTGCTCAATACCGCCGTGCAGGTTCTGCTGCGCTGGATCTGGCTTATGTTGCGGCAGGTCGTTTAGATGGTTACTTTGAACTTGGTTTGAAACCTTGGGATATCGCTGCTGGTGAACTGATTGTGAAAGAAGCGGGCGGTACAGTGGTTGATGCACGTGGTGGCAGCGAATCTATGGAAAAAGGTCAGGTCATTGCCTGCTCTATGAAAATGCTGAAACCTTTAATGCAGGCAGTTGTTCCTGCATGGGGCGAGGCAGCTAAATAATCGGGTTTAGACATTTTGGTTTAAAACATATAAGAGGCATCCTAAGGGATGCCTTTTTTATGACTGGATAATATTTTTTTCTGCTAAATATGGTTAAAATATCAACTAATTTTAGATTAATACAAAATAACAATAAAACTTAATGACATTATTTTAAATCCTGCTATAATCCGCGCACGCACTTAATTTCTGTTCGTTACCTGAACATTTCTCTTCTTATCATTGTGTATGCGCGTGCGGTCCAAAGAGAGGACGATATCTCGCGCCCCAATCGCTAAAGCGATTCCTTCAGGTTATGCCGTAATCATGCGTGCGTTATATCACATCGTCGTTACTCGGATCGCCGCTGAATGATCTCTTATTTTCAGCGTATATTGCTGTACCGCTTTTTGTCGATGTTCATTTGACTTTATTTTTAATGGAGCACCCAATTTCCGGGTGAAAGACTCTATGAGCAAAACTTTTGCTGATTTTCCTCTACACGAAACCTTACAACAAGCTTTACAAGCACTAGGCTTTACTGCGCCTACACCTGTACAGGAACTATCTATTCCTGCGGCGCTTGAAGGTAAAGACCTTCTAGTGTCAAGCCAGACTGGTTCTGGTAAAACTGCAGCCTTCCTTCTCCCTACATTGAATGGCCTTGCAACTGAAGATACTTTCGTTCCGTTCAAAGAACGCATGAAAGCGGTAACTCAACCAAATATCCTGGTAATTTCACCAACACGTGAACTTGCACAACAGGTTTGTCAGGATGCGATTGCATTTGTACGTCACATGAAAGGTGTTCGTATTGCTGCAATCATGGGTGGTATGCCATTTGGTAAACAAATCCAACAATTAAAAGGTGCACAAGTTGTAGTTGCGACACCAGGTCGTTTACTTGATCTCGTTAACCGTCGCCAGATTAAACTGGACAAAGTTGATGCGTTAATCGTCGACGAAGCTGACCGTATGTTAGACCTTGGTTTCTCTGAAGACCTAGAGGCAATCGGTGACTTGGCTGCGAACCGTAAACAGACTTTGATGTTCTCTGCTACATTTGCACCGCGTATCATCACGCTTGCTGAACGCATGATGAATGAGCCAGAGCGTATTGCGATCGAAACTGGTCACTCTACGAATACTGACATCACTCAGACTTTGCACTGGACTGATGGCTTTGAGCACAAGAAAAAATTACTGACTCACTGGTTAAACGAAGAAGACGTTGATCAGGCAGTTGTATTCGCTTCTACGCAAGAAGATACCGATATGCTGGCTGAAGAACTTGCTGAAGCAGGTCTATCAGTAGTAGCACTTCACGGTGCAATGCCACAGACAGTTCGTAACCGTCGTCTACGCAGCATCCGTGAAGGTCGTGCGAAAATCTTGGTTGCAACTGACGTTGCAGCACGTGGTCTAGACGTACCAACAATCTCTCACGTCATCAACTTCGGTCTTCCAATGAAGAACGAGGACTATGTACACCGTATTGGTCGTACAGGTCGTGCGGGCCGTACTGGTAAAGCGATTACTTTAGCGACTTACCGTGAACGCGGTAAAATCCGTGCGCTTGAAGACTACCTAGATGCTCGTTTAGAAGTATCTGAAATCGAAGGTCTTGAGCCATCTCCACCTCCTGCACGCGGTAGCCGTGATGGCGCTGGTCGTGGTCGTGGTCGTGGTCGTGATGGCGGCCGTGGTGGCTTCGGCGGTGGTCGTCGTTTCGAAGGTGAAGGTAACTTCAAACGTCGTGATGGTGGTGATGACCGTCCACGTCGTAGCTTCGATGACAAACCTCGTGGCGACCGTCCTGCGTTCGGTGGCGAAGATCGTCCACGTCGTGACTTCAACAGTGATCGTCCACGTCGTGAAGGCGGTTTTGGTGATCGTCCTAAACGTGACTTCGGTGATCGTCCAGCTTCACGTCGTGAAAGTGGTTTCGGTGACCGTCCGCAACGTTCTTTCGATGACCGTCCAAAACGTGATTTTGGCGACCGTCCTCGTTTCGAAGGTTCTGATGACAACCGTGGCAACCGCGTAGACTACAAACCACGTCGTGAAGGTTCTTTCGGTGACCGTCCTAAACGCGATTTCGGTGATCGTCCGGCGCCACGTCGTGAGGGTGGTTTTGGGGATCGTCCTAAACGTGATTTCGGTGATCGTCCGGCGCCACGTCGTGAAGGTGGCTTCGGTGACCGTCCAGCACGTTCATTTGGTGATGACCGTCCTAAACGTGATTTCGGTGGTGATCGTCCACGCCGTAACTTCGATGACAAACCACGTGGTGAGCGTTCGTTCGGTGAAGACCGTCCACGTCGCAAATTTAATGACTAATTGAATCTAGCCAGAAAAAACCAGCGATAACGCTGGTTTTTTTATGGATGCATTTTTTTAAAGTTTTAGGTAAAGTGTGTGCCATTTCTGAATTTGAATCGGTTATGATAACTAATCCTCAAAAATCACACTTGGCTCGTTATATCCATGAGGTTATTATGCCTTATATTGCGCTGATCCTGATCTTATGTAACATCATTCTCTTTCTCTATAATTTTTATAATTGAATGATTATTGAACATATAAGCAAGCGATAAAATTATAAAAATAAATCATGCTTTCTCATTTTTTTCATTCAGATATTGCCTTTTTGCCATTGTAACATTCCGATCAAAAGGTAACATTTAGAGAGTTAATCCTTTATAGTACGCATGCTGAAAAAATGCAGGAAAACGCTTAGCTATGAAAAATCAAACAGCGTTTGAGACTCAATCACTCATAGAAGTGAAAGGTTTGAGCTTCAAGCGAGGCGAACGTGTGATTTATGAGAATGTCAGCCTGAACATTCGACGTGGTCAGATCACTGCCATTATGGGACCTTCTGGTACCGGTAAAACTACATTATTACGTCTTATTGGCGGACAGCTAACGCCAGATCAGGGACAGGTGTTGCTGGATGGCAAGGATATCGCACGCATGTCACGTCACGAGCTATTTGCTGCACGTGCACGTATGGGTATGTTATTCCAGAGCGGTGCATTGTTTACAGATATGAGTGTCTATGAAAATGTCGCTTTCCCGATTCGTGCACATACCAAATTGCCTGAGCACTTGATCGCAGAAATCGTGGCGCTCAAGCTGGAATCTGTCGGTCTGCGCGGTGCAGAGCAGATGATGCCCTCTGAATTATCTGGTGGTATGAACCGTCGTGTGGCTCTAGCACGTGCGATTGCACTTGACCCAGAGCTGATCATGTATGACGAACCATTCGCCGGGCAAGACCCGATTGTGATGGGCGTATTAACACGTCTGATTCGTTCCCTGCGTGAAGCATTAGACCTGACTACAATTATCGTTTCGCATGATGTAGCAGAAACTCTATCCATTGCGGACTACATTTACGTAGTGGCAGAAGGGAAGATCCAGGGCGAAGGTACACCTGAAGAATTAAAAGCACATCCTTCTGCATTTGTTCAGCAGTTCCTGACGGGTTCCGTTGAGGGGCCTGTGGATTATCAGTTTAGTCATGCGGCTTATTTAAGTGATGAGGTGCGTTCATGAATGCAATTGCCTTATTGGGTAGACGTGTCATAGAACGTGTGCGCGGGATTGGGGTTGCGACCCTAATGCTGTTGCAAATTCTGATTTCGATGCCAACCTGGCTGGGGTTTAAGCTATTTGTCTACCAGATGTATCGTGTTGGGGTGCTCTCTTTACTGATCATCGTAGTTTCGGGTCTGTTTATTGGTGCTGTCCTCGGTTTGCAGATGTATACCATTCTGGCGACCTTCGGCAGTGAGGCGATGTTAGGTACCGCAGTAGCTCTAACCTTATTACGCGAACTGGCACCTGTTGTGGCCGCTTTACTGTTTGCCGGTCGTGCCGGTTCCGCATTGACAGCCGAAATCGGTCTGATGAAAGCCACTGAACAGTTATCCAGCATGGAGATGATTGGGGTTGATCCGCTGAAAAGGGTCATTTCACCACGTCTTTGGGCAGGGATTTTCAGTCTGCCTATGCTGTCCGTAATTTTTGCTGCCGTGGGGATTATGGGCGGTAAAATGGTCGGTGTAGATTTCCTTGGCGCAGATGAAGGTGCGTACTGGAGCGGCATGGAAAGTACCGTGCAGTTCTACAAGGATATCTTTAACGGTACCATCATTAAAAGTTTTGTATTTGCATTGATTTGTACATGGATTGCGGTCTATCAGGGTTATGCCTGTGAACCGACATCTGAAGGGATTGCAACGTCCACAACACGTACTGTGGTGTATTCATCGTTGTGTGTTTTAGGTTTTGATTTCGTGTTGACTGCGGTCATGTTCGGAGGTGTTTAATGAAATCACGTACCAGTGAGCTGGCCGTTGGTGTTTTTGTCATTCTGTTTGGAATTGCAATTTTCTTCCTGGCAATGCGTGTCAGTGGTTTGGTCGGAACCAATATTGCCGACAGCTATAAAATGACAGCAACTTTTGAAAATGTAAATGGCATTAAGCCACGTACCAAAGTGGCTTTAAGCGGTGTGAAAGTCGGTCAGGTCGATACGATTACACTTGATCCAGTCACCCGATTAGCCACTGTACATATGACGCTAGATGGTTCATTGACATCATTTAATGCTGAACAGTTAAAGAAAGTACAGCAAGAAGCCCTAGATGAGTTACGTTACAGCACTGACTATGAAGCTGCGGCACCTGCGCAACAAAAAGCAATGGAAAAGCAACTCTTAGACAACATGACATCCATTACCAATATTGATGAAGATGCTTACATTATGGTAGCAACCAATGGTTTGCTGGGTGAAAAGTATTTGAAAATTATTCCAGGCGGCGGTCTGAATTATTTGAAACGTGGTGATCATATTGCCAATACCCAAGGCACGATGGAAATTGAAGATTTAATTACCAAATTCGTGACAGGTGGAGCAGGCAGTAAGTCATCAGAAACTCAGGAGGCATCTGCTGATGCAGTAACTTCTGAAGCTACAGATGCAGAACCTGCATTTGTTGAATAATGATTGAGGAAATTTGAGTGAATATTTTAGTAAAGCAAACCCTTGCAGCAAGCATTCTATCTACTATGGCGATGGGAAGTGTTTTCGCTGCACCGGCTGAAGCACCACCTGCATTTATCAAGAAAGTTGCAGACAATCTGGTGGCTCGTCTGAAAGCAGACCATAGCAAGTTGCAGAGCAATCCGGCACTGGTGAAAACTATTATTCGTCAGAATCTTGATCCATATATCGATTCACAAGCATTTACCCGCATTGTGATGGGAACGTATGCAACTAATCAGTATAGCTCTGCTGCACAGCGTGCTCAGTTTGAACGTAATTTCCGTGAAACGCTGACTGAAAATTATGGTTCAGCATTTGCCAAATATACCAACCAGTCTTATACCATGCGTCCGTACAAAGACACGGGTAGCAAAAATCCAGTTGTAACCATTGATTTCCATAATAATGGCGAGAAAATTCCGGTTTCTTTCCAGTTGGCCGATAAAGGTTCACAATGGAAAATCCGTAATATCAACGTGTCTGGTATCGATCTAGGTTTACAGTTCCGTAACCAGTTTGCAGCGACTGTAAAACGTAATGGCGGTAACCTGGATAAAGCAATCGCAAACTTCAAGCCAGATGCAGAAGCAGCGGTTGAAAAGAAAAAATAAGATAGGTGAACTGTGATCAAATTCAGTAATCAGGAACTGCATGTTGTAGGCAAAATCGACTATAACAATGCGCAGCAATACTATGAACAGGGGCTGCGTGAAATTCAGTCACAGACAGTTTTTCCTATTGTGGTAAATCTGGCTGAGCTTGAAAGCGGCAGTACTTTGGCTTTAGCGATATTGGTCAGATGGTTACGTCAGACGCCACAAGCCAAAGGATTGCAGTTTAAAGCCGTTCCTGCAAAAGTGATGAAGATCATACAGTCCTGTCACCTAGAGAATGATTTACAGATCATTCAGTAAAAAGAAAAAGCACCGAAAGGTGCTTTTTTATTGTGATTAGATTTTAAAAAAATAATGAAAATCAAATAGATCTAAGTATAGATTGCAAGTCCTCTTTCTCAGGGAGAGTTAAAGAGAGGGTGAAAATTCTCACCTAACTCCTCCTCTGGAAAAGGAGGGGGAATTTTCTTCACTTTTTTAGAGAGAAGTTGATCAGGGATTAAATAGATATAAATTAAATACAGAGATTTCTTGCGCTTTGCTTTGAAGCAGGGCCTCAAAGCTCGCTCAAATCCATTTCTTCCATCTAAAGTAAATCAACGGTCCAATAAAGAATGCGACCAGAATCAGCCCGACAATAATAAAGCTGGTGGTGCCATGTGCAAAAGGCAGAACTTCTGTGTTCATCCCATAAATACTCGCAATCAGCATTGGTGGCGCAAGCATACTTGGCAAGATCGAGAATCGACGGATTGTGTCATTCTGTTCGGTATTAATGAATCCGGAAGTGGTATCGAGCAGGAATCGCACCTTTTGGAACAGGAACGCATCATGCTCAACCAGAGAGCGTACATCTTCACTGAGCTCTCGAATGTCCGCATCGTAGATATGACTACCGAGCGCCCGTGGACGGGACAGGAAGGTCAGTACCCGGCGTAAATCGATCAGACAGAGCTGGGCTTTTCCAAGCATATCCTCGAGCTGTGCCAGACGGGTAATCATGTCATCCAGATCCAGAATCTGTTCACGATGGCGGTTATTCAGAACTTCGGTTGAGTATTTTTCCAGATCCTTGTGCACATCTTCCAGAATATCCGCCAGCTCATCCAGCTTGGCTTCAAGCAGGCCAAGTAGAATCCAGGTCGGATCCTTATAATCAATCTCATAATCATTGCGGCGCGCACGAGCACGAAAGGCACGGAACGCGACCAGTTTTTCCCCACGCAAGGTAAACAGCCGATCTTTATGCAGAATGAAGGCGACGGTTTGCACCGTGGCTAAAATGCTGGATTGATCTTCAGTATCTTCTTCGACCTGATAGTTTTTATTTTTCGTTAAAAAATAAGTGCTGATATGCAAAATACCGTCATCATCGCGGTAGAATCGGGCACTGGATGAAATGTCTTCTAATGATTTGAGCGTAGGAAGATTTTGCTCATAAGCATCCATGATCCATTGCTGCTCTTCCTGTGAAGGAGCAATCAGATCAACCCAAACCAAATCTTGATGTAAATCAAAGTCGCCATTAATAGTGGCATCTTCTAGGCTACCGCGCTCTGTGGCATAAAAGGCTTCAAGCATGCTGTCTTTTCTCCCTTGCGCAGTATGTAAATTGGAATGGGTGTATTTTAGACAAGGAATTGAATAAAAACACTGATTGAACAGTTATTTTTTCAAAAAAAGCTTCGATCAGGGATTCCTTGCGATACAGCTAGAACTAAATGGTGAAAAATGATGAATTCTATCGCAATTTTTTGTGGTTCCGCACTGGGGATCGCTCCTGTTTATACCGAGATTGCTGAAAAAGTCGGCCAGACGCTGGCATCTAGACAGCAAACTCTGATTTATGGTGGTGGCCGTTCAGGCTTGATGGGAATTGTTGCGGACAGTACTCTGGCTGCGGGCGGCCAAGTGATTGGGGTGATTCCAAAACAGCTGGTAGACCGTGAACTGGCCCATCCTGGTCTGACTGAACTGCATATTGTTGAAAATATGCACGAGCGCAAAACCAAAATGTCAGAACTGGCAGATGGTTTTATTGCGATACCGGGTGGTGTAGGAACACTGGAAGAAATCTTTGAGCAATGGACCTGGGCACAGCTCGGTATTCATGAAAAGCCATGCGCATTTTTAAATGCAGAAAACTTCTATACCGGTTTGATTCAATTTATTCAGCACACGACTGAACAGGGTTTTACCAAGGCACGTTTTACCGAGAAACTCATTGTCAGTGAAGAAATTGAAACAATTCTGGATGCTTTTGAGAATTATCAACCACCGCAAGCGAAATGGGGGATGGTTGATCAGCAAGATCTCGTGAAATAAGCCCATTGATCATTTTTAAATTTGAGTTGTTATGAAAGTTATTACTGTTGCCGCCGGCATTGTACTGAATGAAGCACAGCAATTATTGGTTGTGCGTAAGAAAGGCACCAGCTGCTTTATGCAGGTGGGTGGCAAGCTGGAACCGAATGAAGCACCTGAAGTGACGATTGTTCGTGAAATTCAGGAGGAAATCTGCTGTCAGGCTGAAGTGCAGCAATTTGTGGGTCGTTTTGAAACGAAGACCGCGAATGAACCCGACCACCAACTGGTCAGTTATGTATATCTGGTCAAACTGGATCAAATGCCCAAAATTGAGGCGGAGATTGCCGAGATGAAATGGATTGATCTCAATGAACGAGACTTAGCACTGGCCCCGTTAACCACAGAAATTGTAATTCCATGGGTGAAGTCAAATCTTTTAGCCCAAGCTTAATTTAAAGCTTTGCACCTGCGACACAGGCTGTATAAATTTGCTGGCAGCCAAGTTCTTCGAGCTTCTGATTAAGTGCACGAATTGAACTACCAGTTGTTACCACATCATCAATAATCAGTACTTTACGATAACGCAATTTTGATGATGTACTGATCTGAAATTGTGCTTCAATATCTTCAATCCGTTCCAGGCGGCTTAAGCCTTTTTGTGAATGCTGTTTGAGCCGGCTTACCGGTTGCCATACTGGAACCTTGAGATGCTTTGCGACCTGTTTAGCCAGCAGTAAGGACTGGTTATAGCCACGCTGTACCAGTTTGTCTGTCGAGATTGGCATCGGAACGACTGCGCTGACTTTGGGAAGTTTTAAACTGATAAGCGCGCCTGCTAACAAGTTTTCCAGATAAAGCTTCTGTTCATATTTGAACAACTGAATCAGACGATCTATCGGATAATCATAATGGCAGGCAATCTGTACCTGCATTTCCTGGCGCTGGATGGTCTGACGTGCCCAAGGTAGCTGGTTCCAGCAATCCTGGCATACTGAGTGAATTGTTTGATAATCGTTGTGACAAAGCTGGCAAGGCTGTAACTTGCCCAGCCAATGCTTGCCTTGCTGAATCAGCTTAGACATAAGCATAACGTGGCGCCTCAGGTAACCAGCGTTTTAATAACGCATCGGCCTGTTTCGGATAATCCTTTAACATCTGCTGCGCCACATAATGTGCCTGATTGAGTAGGTGGTCATCGCGTTCCAGCTTGGCTACCCGGAAACCCATATCTCCAGTTTGTTTGGTGCCAAGCAGTTCACCTGGACCACGCAGTTCCAGATCCTTTTCCGCGATGATAAAACCGTCATTGGTTTCACGCATGATACGCAAACGTTCCTGACCATTCTGAGAAAGGGGATGCTTATACAGGAGTACACAGAAACTGGCTTTGGCACCCCGACCAACACGTCCACGCAGCTGATGCAGTTGTGAGAGTCCGAGACGCTCGGCATTCTCAATCACCATCAGAGAAGCATTCGGTACATCGACACCCACCTCAATCACGGTCGTGGCAATCAATAGCTGCAATTCATTATTTTTAAATTGTTGCATCACTGCCTGCTTTTCATCAGGCCTCATCTTGCCATGGACCAGACCAATATTGATTTCCGGGAAGCGTTCCTTAATTTCGGCAAAAGTGGCTTCTGCTGCTTGGGCATCCAACGTTTCTGACTGTTCGACCAGAGTACAGACCCAATAGGCCTGCTTGCCTTCAGCACAGTTAGTGGCAATACGCTGTAGTACTTCTTCACGGCGATCCAGTGGGATAGTTACGGTTTGGATCGGGGTACGACCTGGTGGCAGTTCATCAATAACTGAAGTGTCCAGATCGCCATACGCAGACATGGCAAGCGTACGTGGAATTGGTGTCGCCGTCATGACCAGTTGATGCGGTGACATGCCATCCAGCCCTTTATTGCGTAGAGCCAGACGCTGATCCACACCAAAGCGATGCTGTTCATCAATAATTACCAGCCCCAATTTGGCAAACTCGACATTTTCCTGAAACAAGGCATGGGTGCCGACCACCAGATTGGCACTACCATCTCTAATGCTTTGTTCTGCCGCAGTACGAGCTTTACCTTTTTGTTTGCCAGATAACCAGGAAACAGTCAGTCCCAGTGGCTCAAACCATTTTTTAAAATTCAGATAATGCTGTTCTGCCAGAATTTCGGTTGGTGCCATGAGGGCCACTTGCCAGCCTTCTTCCAGAGCATGACAGGCTGCCACACCAGCAACCAATGTTTTACCTGCACCGACATCGCCCTGTACCAGACGCAACATCGGTTTGTTGCCTTTCATGTCATGGGCAACTTCTCGTGAAACACGTTTTTGCGCCCCCGTCATTTCAAAAGGTAGACCCGCGAGCAACAGTTTGGCATAACGCTTACTTGGTGAAAATGCAGGCGCTTCAATCTGCTGAATAAAGGCACGGCGGGTCAGTAAACTGATCTGATGCGCGACCAGTTCCTCAAAGATCAAACGCTGCTGGGCGGGGTGGGAACCCTGTGCCAGCTGCAACATATTGGCATCGACTGGAGGATGATGAATATATTCCAGTGCCTGCTTCAGGTCATAGCCATTGCTGAATTGAGCTGGTAACAGTTCCGGCAGATCATCACTGTGTAGGGCGAGCGCCTGCTTGATATATTCACGTAATTTGGGTTGGGTCAGGCCTTCAGTTGCCGGATAGATCGCCGTAAGTTGTGTCTGCGGAAGTGGGGTATGTTCAGTAATGACCTGTAATTCGGGGTGATACATTTCCAGGCCACGGGCACCAACACGCACTTCGCCAAAAACTCTTAATCTTGCACCAACTTTGCAGCGGTCGGTAATGCCTTTATAGATATGATAGAAACGTAGCGTCACCTTGCCGCAATCATCATCCAGCAGTACGGCCATGGACTTGCGTTTACCTGGTGGAAAATCTACGCCTTTGACAATACCTTCCAGCAAATAGCTACGTCCCACAGTCAATTGATTCATGGGAATGATCGTGCTACGGTCTTCGTAGTCACGTGGCAGATGAAAGAGCAAATCATCAGTTGTGAACAGATTTAATTTTTCAAGTAATGTGGCGGCGGCATTGCCGACACCTTGTAACTGATGGACTGCAGCCATGTCCCCTCAACCAGGTTTTGTGATTCGGTGCTGAATGCATATTTTATTTATCGGTTATGGTAAAACATCCGCACGCATAGCTAAACAATTATTTGAGCAAGGTCATCAAATTAGCACAATCAGTCGCAGTGCGAAAACAGATTCCTGTGCCACTCATCATGTTCAGGATGTGCATCAGCTCGATTTAATCAGCCTTGCACCGATTGACTGGGTCTACGTCTTGCTCAGTCCTGACCAAAGTACGCTCGAAGCTTATCAGCAGACTTATCTGGACTCAGTCGGTCCAATTGTTAGGGCGCTAAAATCCCATCCGATACAACGTCTGGTTGTTGTATCTTCCACCCGGGTCTATGGTGAGAATGCCGGAGAGCAGGTGGGTGATGACAGTGCAATTTATCCGAATGATCCGCAAGGCAAAGTCCTGCATCAAATGGAGCAGACTTATTTAGCTGCTTATCCAGACCAATGTACGATCATCCGCCCAAGTGGGATTTATGGAACTTCAGTTGCACGCTTGGAAAAAATGGCACGATCTATGACCAGTTATCCAAATCTGCACTGGTCGAATCGGATTCATATTGAAGACTTGTCACGTTTTATGGCTGAGATGATTCACGTGGAACATCTTGAATCTTCATATATTTTGACCAATAACCAGCCACAACTGTTGCATGAAGTTCTGCAATGGTTTCAGCAGCAGATGAGATTGCCTTTATTAAAGGTAGACAGTGAGCAGGTGACAGGGAAGAAACTATATGCTACCCGTATGCAAAAAATGGGATATGAGTTAAAGCATCCGGACTGTTATGAGGATTATTTAGAATTGATGAAGTTAGCCACTCATCTTGAATAAAGTTGAGTTCCCTCTCCTTTTAGGAGAGGGTTAGGGAGAGGTAAGTTTTTAAACATTTTCTCTCATCCCTCTCGCGAGCAGTGCTTCTCATCCCAGAGGGAGAAGGAGCTTAAATAATCTTACTTTTTCTTCCGTTTCGCACGCTTCTTGGCTTGTTCAGCTGCCAAGGCATCCAAAGCTTCTTTCAATTCTTCATCCGTAAAGGCTGTAAGATTATGAAGCATTTGCAGCTTTACTTCATCCAGTACCAGATCAGCATACTGAGCGATATTTTTGAAGCTTTCATCAAAGACAATCGCATTGTCTTCATTGGTACTGATATAACCTTTTTGAGTTAGCGTTTTGATAAAGCTTTGGAATAGTGCCTTATCAAAGAATTCTGGTGAATTGAATTCATACAGTACAGACAGACGCTGACCTACCAGATGGCTTAATTCTTCAACCTGACGGGTGGAGATATTGCCTGAACCACGTTGGGTAATCAGTGCCAGCGTCATGTAATAGCGCTCGATACTTTGCATGACAGGTGCAGCCAAAACTTCTAGCTGATGATGCGCTTCGCTGTTTGGTGTAGGTGCAACCAGATTTTCACCATCCTGTGCAATCAACTTCGCTGCAATTAAGGCATCAATATAAGCGTTTACTGGTACCTTGATTTCATCTTCATGCCATTTCAGAAACAGTTCAGCTTTCAGGAATGGATACAGCGTGCTGCTGATATTTACCAGATCATCACGGCGAATAATGCCATTATGATTTACCAGGGCGGCTACCAGTGATGGTAATACAAAAGCATGCACAATATTGTTGCGGAAATAGGTCAGTAAAATTGCCTGATTATCTTCGATAGCGATAATATTGCCCAGCACATGATTGACGCGTTTGATCAGTTTTAACTTCATTGCATAGGCAATGATTTCTTTCCCTGACAACGGCGTCACTTGCATACGTTCATCATATGGCAAAGACGTCAGCAGATTACGATAAGTATCTAACTGTTTGATACAAATCGCCTCATCCAGTGTGTGTTTTGGTGTCGCTAATAAAATGAGTGACAACAGGGATACTGGGTTAATGACGGCTGCACGGTTAATATTTTCCAGAATTGCCTGTGCAGAACTATTTACTGCTTCAGATACTGCTGGCGGGATTGGATCATCATTCTTTTCAATCTTGATTTCATCTGCACCATGCTGTTTCAGCATGTCATCCAGAAAGACGGGTTCACCAAAATTCAGATGTACCTTACCGAAAATACGTTCAATCTTGCGCAAGGTTTTTAGGATGCCAAAAATAGATTCCGCTTCTTTTTCCTTACCGTTCATTTCACCTACATAAGTTGCACCTTCCATCAGACGTTCATAGCCGATATAGGTGGGTACAAATACGATAGGCTTCGCTTTGCCACGCAAATGACCATGCACGGTCATTGCCAGCATACCGGTTTTCGGTGGCAACAGACGGCCGGTACGTGAACGGCCCCCTTCAATAAAGTATTCCAGTGGAGTATTACGTGACAGAACGCTATACAGATATTCTTTGAAAACTGTTGTATAAAGTGCATTACCGCGGAAAGTACGGCGGATAAAGAAGGCACCACCGCCACGCAAGATCTGGCCAACAAATGGCATGTTCAGGTTATCACCCGCTGCGATATACGGCACCATCAGACCACGACGATAAATCACATAAGACAATAACAGGTAGTCGATATGACTACGGTGACATGGTGCATAGACAATTTCATAGTCTTTCGCCAGTTCACGTACCGTACTGAAGTTATGTACATCAATGCCGTCATAGAGCTGAGTCCAGAGACGGGTCAGGGCCTTATCAGCAAAACGTACGGTTGAGTTGGAATAATCTGATACGATTTCATTTAAATAACCAATGGCACGGCGTTCAGCTTCATCCACACTGATCTTGCTGCGGATACTTTCATTACGGATAGCCGCCTGCACATCTGGAGATTTAATCAGACCCTGCATCACATTACGGCGATCTGAAAGGTCAGGTCCCAGCACTACTTCACGTTGGGCATCCAGATAGTCATTCAAGGTACTGACAATATAAGTTGCTGGAGACAGGTTTGGATGTGTCACTTTGGCATGATCAATCAGTGCACGCAGAGACTGTGCTTCATGGAACTCCAGATAAGACTGACGACCATGCAGGCCAATATTCACCAGCTGTTTCATCTTGCTTGGTGTTGACCAGGTGTCGGTAAATAACAATTTGAACCAGGAATCTTCTTTCTCTGGCTCACGACCCCATAGCACGGTCACCGGAATCAGTTCCACATCCAGTTCTGGATTCTGTTCCAGTGCTTCAATCAGACGCAGCAGACGTGGTGGAAAAGCATGTGGCGGTGAGCTCAGCAGATTGCTTTCATCATGATATTGCAGGAACAATACCGAAGCTTTTTCCCGGCGCGTACCTAAATCCATTGGATCAAGTGCAGCAGGCAATTTGAGACGACGGGTTTCACCATCTACCACCAGCGCATTACTGCGAGAATGGTTTTGCAGAACATAACAGACAATCTTTTTCTGATCTTGCTGGTCAGCCGCTGGAGCAGGGACTTCCGTTGGTACTTCCCCAAGTACATGCGGGGTAACCACAAGTTCAAGCATCTTACTTGAAAGCTTGCGATACATTTGACCAAAGCCACTCTTGGACATACCTACTCCTAATTTTACTGACCAGAACCACAGGATTTCTGAGGGGGGATCTATTTTGATAGATTGTATTTGAAAACAATATGTCATTTTCTAACAAATTCTACAAAAGTTCTTTGATTTTAACGTGAAAAAACGTTTTTTTTATCGGAACATCTACAAAGTGAATGACAGGTCAGTCAGTCAATCTCTAGGGATTTACTCAGAATTTATGGCAGAATATTACCAGAAATGAAGCACATTGTTATTTTTCCAATGTTGGATATCCCGAACATCGTATAGGTTGCCTATGAATGTCTTAACACAAGAACTGGTTGAATTGCTTAGCCTGGAAAAGCTGGAAGAGAATATTTTCCGTGGAATTAGCCGTAACCTGGTAGGCAAGCGCGTATTCGGTGGGCAGGTATTAGGACAGGCTTTGCGTGCTGCATCGTATACGACTGATCGTCCAGCACATTCATTGCATGCCTATTTCCTGTTTGGAGGAGATGTCAATGCACCGATTATCTATGAAGTAGATCGTATCCGTGATGGCAAGAGTTTTGCCAGTCGTCAGGTGCGTGCGATTCAGCATGGCCGTACTATCTTTATGTGTATGGTGTCTTTTGCCGAACCAGAAGAAGGCTTGAACTATCAGATTTCTGAACCAGAATATCCCTCAGTCGACAGCCTGAAAAATGAGGCAGAACTGAAGCATCAAATTGTTGAATTCGTACCGGAAAATGTCCGTGCTTCATTTATGCGTGATCGCCATGTAGAAATTCGTCCTGTGATGCCGGTGAATCCATTCCAGCCGCAACCGGAAGCGCCAAATTATGCGCATTATATCCGTACCCATGGCCAAGTCGCTCCGGAAGTTGATGAGGTTTCGCTGCATCAGGCAATTGCGGCCTTCTACTCAGACTTTACCTTGATGACGACAGCATTGCGTCCACATGGTCTGAGCTATATTTCACCAAACCTGCAATGTGCCAGCATCGACCATGCCATGTATTTCCATAAGCCATTCCGTGCCGATGAATGGATGCTTTATGATATGGATGCGACAGTGAGTGCCAGCTCACGTGGTCTGAACTTCGGTCGTATGTGGCAGAATGGAGAACTGGTCTGTAGTACAACCCAGGAAGGTCTCATCCGTCTGCGGGAAATTGAAACCCAGTAAGATTTAAAATAAAAAAAGCCGGATTAGAGTTCCGGCTTTTTTTATGGGTGTGATTTGAAGTTAGTGGCAATGTGGAACATCATTGCTTGAATGCTTATGGCAACCTTGCTGTTCTTTACCGCCCGAAGAATGTGCAAAAACCTGCCCGATGCTGCAAATGAGTGCAACAGCAATGATCATTTTTTTCATGACGTTTATTTCCTTTGTATAAAACCAGCTTATTGCACTGATTAAGCACATTGCGTGCCAAAATTTGGTACATCAGTATATGGATTAAGTGAATAATAAAAGATATTTTGCTGCAAAGCGTTTATAAAATTTTACTCGATTATCCGAAACTTGCATGGCATAGTGCCGGATAAGTTCAATATTAAAATGTCCATGAAGATGAGCTTAAATACGCAGATTCTAGTTGCCGCAGTATTGGGTGTCCTGTTTGGTTTTTTATTAAATCTTTTCCCACAAACCACGTTTGAAGAGCTCAGCCTGTATGGTCTGGGTATCATGAGCAGCATCTTCATTGGTTTGCTAAAAATGTTACTGGTTCCATTGATCTTTAGCTCGATTGTGGTTGGGGTATCGAATCTGCAAGCTGGTGGTCAGCTGAGCCGAACCTGGAAAATTACCTTGGCATGCTGTGTCACCACGACCACCCTGGCTTTAATCTTGGGATTGGCTTGTGCCCATCTGTTTGATGTAGGCAAGGGGGTCGATGTAGTAATGTTTCAGGATGCCATGGCTCAGCATAAAACTCCGGATACCTTAACGCCGTCTTCATTCTTTACCAACTTTATTCAGAATACCCTGATCAATCCGTTTAAGGCCTTTGCCGATGGTAATGTGCTGGCAGTGGTGGTCTTTGCACTCTTTGTCGGTGTGGCACTGGTGGCAGGGGGAGACAAGTTCCGGACGGTACGTAAGCTCAGTATGCAGTTCTTTGACATCATGATGCTGATGATTGGCTGGGTCATGAAACTGGCGCCATTCGGGATTTTTGCGCTACTGGCCAAGCTGATTGCCACTGAAGATATTTCGGTACTGAGCCGTCTGGCAGAGTTTGCTGCGGTAGTAACGGGCACCACCATTTTCCACGGTCTGGTAGTTCTACCATTATTGTTGTGGATCTTCGGGAAAATGAGCCCAATTACCTTTTTCAAAGGCACTCGCGCAGCCTTGATTACCGCTTTTGCGACCAGTTCCAGTTCTGCAACCATGCCATTATCCATGAAATGTGCCCAGGAAAATCTGGGAGTACGTCCACATACGGCAGGCTTTGTCATTCCGCTTGGGACTCAGCTGAACATGGATGGTACGGCACTGTATGAAGCCGTAGCAGCTTTGTTTATTGCCAACCTCATGGGACTTGATCTGACGTTGGGGCAGCAATTGGTCGTGTGTGCCACAGCAATGATTGCATCTTTAGGCGCACCGGGTATTCCAAGTGCCGGGATGGTGACCATGATCATGGTACTGCAATCAGTGGGTCTACCGGCAGAAGCCATTGCGATCCTGTTGCCGATTGACCGACTGCTCGATACGGTCAGGACTGTGGTGAATGTGCAGGGTGATATGATGATCAGTGTCGTGGTTGACCGACATACCCGTGAACCGCAACTGGATCAGTCCATCTCTAGTTGAGGATTGAAAACTATCTCCCACAGATGTCCATCTGGATCCTGAAAATAGCCTGCATAGCCGCCATAAAATGTAGCCTGTGCAGCTTTCACAATCTTGGCTCCAGCTTTTTCAGCCTGAGTCATGACCTGATCGACATCTAATGGGCTATACACATTGTGTCCCAAGGTCATTTGAGTGGGACACATCGGGCTCGGTTCGAGTCCGGTATCATGCTGGATGCTGCTTTGCGGCCATAAAGCCAGTTTTAATCCAGCCTGTAGTTCAATAAATGCGACTGCGCCACATTCAAATTCTTTGCCAACAATGCCTTTGCTGGGAAAGCCCAGCCCATCACAATAAAAGCGTAGTGCAGCCTCCAGGTCGCGAACACCGAGTGTAATCACTGAAATCCGTGCTTGCATGAGCTCATCCTTATGGTCATGTCTGTAGCTTTATCTTAGGTCAAATAAAAAGCAGGGAAATGATCCCTGCTGTTAGAAATTGTAATAAGAGGAGAGCTTAGGCGACTTTTAAACCTGCCCGTTTGGCCGCAGGGGAATGCTCAAGATAATACAGGGCATCATCGGTACTGCCTTCATGCACCGGGTCATACCATGGCATCAGATAGCCGAGTTGCTGAGAAACCAGCCAGAGGGGATTGGGTAGCAAACGATTGTCCTGCTGTGAAATACGGAACCATTCTTTCCAGATCCAGGGTTTATATACCGCTGGTTTCAGCTGCTTAAAACGAGGGTCTTGTGCCAACAAGCGTGCTGCACCGTCGACCCACAGACCAATTACTCCAATAATCACCACCACACTTAAATAGTAGCGGGCAATATAACCGCCACCAAGATGACGATATAAGTCAAATGCCACACTGCGATGCTCAATTTCTTCTGCGCCATGCCATTTCACCAGATCTAGCATATTCGCGTCAGCACCGAGCCGTTCCCACTCGGTGTTATAGAGCGCATATTTTCCAAGGACACAGGTCATATGCTCTACAGTTGCGACGACACCAAGCCGGAACAGATCCCATTGATGTTCTGCGATTTTAGGAATTTTCAGACCAAGCGGCTGATCGGCCAGCAATTGATTGAACAGGAAATTCATAATGTCCAGATTGCGCTGGATATCAATCTGGCGTTCAGATAGATACTCTTTATTGGCCGAATTATGTGCCTGAGCATGCATGGCTTCCTGACGGATAAAAGCCTGTACATCATGCTTTAATTTTTCGTCGGTGATCTGAGCGAGAACCTTATTATACAAGCGACAGAACCAGAATTCACCGGCCGGCAGAATATTATTAATTTCATTCACAAAGTAACTGGCGAAAGGCTGATTTGGAATCCAGTCAATCGGGGTAGCCTGCCATTCAAACTTAACTTTGCGCGGTTGGATAAAATAGGAAATTGAAGAGCCAATTTTTGTTGTTTTGAATCGTGAGAGTAAAGACATGGGGTGGATCCATCACTGCTTGATCAATACAGTATGAAAAAAATGTCCCGAATTGCTGCAGGCAATACGGGACATTATTTTGTCACTTGGATCACATCGGACTTATTTTGGCTGTTCTTGGTTGACAATCTCTGTTTGATCAGCCTCAACCGGCTCATCCAGATTATTTAATTCACTCGCAGTAATTTCATGATCTGGGTCTGAGTCAGTTTCATCTTCTAGCTCCACAGATTCAATCGGTTCATCAGCTTCGTTTAAATCATGGATTGACGCTTCTGGAATGTTATCCAGATCAAATTCCGTTGGTTGATCCAGGGTAAAGTTAAGACGACCAGCCATCACGCTTGCCAGTTCTTCCAGACCTTCTTTATTTAAAGAGGAAAATAATTGAATCGAGAAGTTCAGCTTCATTTTATTTAATGTTGCTTTGACTTCCTGCAAGGCTTTGGACGCAGGACCACGATTCAGCTTGTCTGATTTGGTCAACAAGACATGCACGAACAGGTGACGTGAATAGGCCCATTCCAGCATCATCACATCAAAGTGTTGTAGCGGATGACGGATATCCATCAGCAGCACCAGACCTTGCAGGCTCTTACGGTGAATCAGATAGTTTTCCAGTTCTTTTTGCCAGACAATTTTCATGGCTTCTGGGACAGCTGCGTAGCCATAACCCGGTAAATCGACCAGACGCTGATCCGGATTGCCAAGGCTAAAGAAGTTGATCATCTGGGTACGGCCTGGTTTTTTGGAGGCACGGGCCAACTGTTTCTGATTGGTCAGGGCATTGATGGCACTGGATTTACCCGCATTGGAGCGACCGGCGAATGCAACTTCATAACCTGTATCTTCAACACACAGGTTAAGTTTGGGTGCACTCATTAAAAATTCAGCTTTGCGCAGCCAATTGAGCGAGCGCACAGAGTATTCAGTAATCGCAGGATCGACTTTTTTGGTATAGCTAATCTTTTGCTTTGGGGCAGCAGCTGCCTTACTGTTTTTCGATTTTCCTCTGCTGTGGTGCATGGCTCAACTTCAAACTTAAATTTACAAGCAGCTATTATAAAGGAAGTCGCTTGGGCAAGCGAACTTTCAATGCAAGACTTGGTAAGCAGAAAGTGAAAACTAAAGATTGATCAGGCCGATTGGTGACTGGATGCTGTAATGGCCTTGCAGTGGTGTTACCACTTCACTGAGCGTGTATTGATCCAGGCTGGCATAAAACTGCTCTACGGCATCATCTAAAATGCCTTTTAAACCACAATTTTTACGCAGCACACAGGGTGGGGTATTGCATTCTACCACTTGGCTATCCTGTTGCAGGATACGCACGACTTGACCCAATGGTATTTTTAAGGTGAGCGGATTCATGCGAATGCCGCCGCCTCGCCCACGAGTAGTGATGAGCCAGTCCTGCTTTGCCATAAAATGTACGATTTTCATGGCATGGTTCTCTGACACCTGCAGCTCATTCGCGAGTTCCGCAATGGTATACGGCATTTCTTTCGGCTGAGCGATGTACATAAGAATCCGTAAGGCGTAATCGGTAAATTTATTTAACTGCATTATAAATATAGAGTTTTCATACAAAGCAGGGCTAGTCTAACACAGCCAGACTAGCCCTTGCTTGATTTCAGTTTAAGCTGACTGCTTAGTGGCGAACGCCACCAGTACCAAAGGCTTCACTGTGAATATTCTCAGCAGGAATGCCTCGTGCAACCAGCGCTTTGTGTTGTTCTGCCATAAATGGCATTGGGCCACATAGATAGTAATCAGCATTTTCTGGTAATAAAGCACGATCAATTGTACTCAGATCCAGACGGCCTGCTACATCATAGTCTTCACCCAGTTTGTCACCTTGGTGTGGGAATTCGTAAGCAGTCAGCGTGCTTAAACGTGGGTATTTGGCTTTCAAATCATGAATGTGCTGTTTCATGGCATGCACCTGTTTGCTACGGCAGGCATGAATGAAAGTCACAGGTTGTGGCATATCCAGAGTTACCAACTGATTTAACATGGCTACCATTGGAGTTAAGCCCACACCGCCACTGATAAATACATTACGTTTGTTTGGATCAATCAGGTAGAAATTACCTGTTGGTGCAGACACTTCAATTTCTGAGCCTTCTGCCAAGCTATGTAAAGTATTAGATACCCAGCCTGGAACCAAATCACCTTTTTGATCTTCACGCTTTACTGAAATACGCAGGTATTCATCTTGAGGACAAGTTGAAAGCGTATATTGACGTGGTTGTCTTAAATTCAGTTCAGGCACAAACACACGTACAGAAATATACTGACCTGCTTCATACTTCGGTAATGGTCCGCCGTCGACTGGTGCCAGGTAGAACGAAGTGATCTCTTCACTTTCTACTACTTTCTTGGCAATCTTGAAATTGCGCCAGCCTAACCAGCTACCTTTAGTCTGTTCATGTTGATCATAAATCGCTTTTTCAGTCGCAATAAACAGGTCTGCTAATTGGCCATATGCAGCAGCCCACGCATCAATCAGTGGATCATCCATAGAAATATTGAGTACTTCACTGATTGAATGCAGCAGGTTTTCCCCAACAATGCCGTAATCAGGTGCTTTAATATTTAAGCTGACATGTTTATGCGCAATGAGTTCAACCACAGGTAATAACACAGAAGGATCTTCGATATTTTCAGCATATGCTAAAACTGCACCTGCCAAGGCTTGCGCCTGAGCACCGCTACGCTGGTGACCCATGTTGAAGGTTTCTTTTAGATCTGGGTTATTGTTTAACATGCGGTTGTAAAAATAACCGGTTAAAGCAACCCCATTTTCACGAAGCACAGGTACTGTAGCTTTTACTAGGTCAATTTGCTGTGGAGTCATAGCAGATCTCTCATGGCTGTTATTTATAAGATGTATTTAAAATACATCTTTAAAGATATATTCACAATACATCTTTAAGTAAAAACCATGAAAAAATTATGGGATATTAAAATATCCCATAAAAATAAAGAAAATAATCGGAGAAAGAAGGGTTATCTCTTACCAAATAATGACCCTAATAAACCACGGACAATTTTCTGGCCGGTAGTGCTACCCAAAGTGCGTGCGGCACTTTTAGCAAAGGTGCCAACAATGTCTTGGGTGAACTTTTCACGCTGTTTCGCTGCACGTTCAGCTTCTTTCTGCTGTTCGCGTGCAAGACGTTCCTGTTCGCGGGCTTGCTGCTTAGCAAATGTTTCCTGCTCTTTTGCGACTTGTTTGGCATACGCTTCTTGTTCTTTGGCTTGCTGTTTGGCAAGTTCCGCAGCCTGAAGCTGTTGCTGGCGTTCAGTGACTTTGTTTTGCAGCATTTCATGCGCACTGTCACGATCAACTTGCTGTTCATAAATCTCAGCCACAATGCTTTGTTGCATTAAAGTTTTGCGTTCTTCAGGAGAAATGGGGGTAAAAGAGGAGTGTGGCGGCATCACCCAGCCGCGTTCTACAATTTGCGGTGTGCCTTTTTCATCCAGACAGCTAATCAGTGCTTCACCGACAGCCAGTTCGGTAATGGCATCCTGAACTTTAAACTCTGGATTAGCTCGAAAAGTATCTGCCGCCGTTTTTACCGCTTTTTGGTCTTTAGGGGTAAAAGCACGTAAAGCATGCTGAACCCGATTGCCGAGTTGACCTAAAACGCTTTCTGGTAAATCGAGTGGATTCTGGGTGATAAAGTAAATCCCCACACCTTTAGAACGAATCAAACGCACCACCTGTTCAATCTTTTCTTGCAAGGCAGGGCTAGTATTATCAAATAGCAAATGGGCTTCATCAAAGAAGAACACCAGTTTGGGTTTATCCAGGTCGCCGACTTCCGGTAACTGTTCAAACAGCTCTGAAAGCATCCATAGCAAGAAAGTGGCATACAGCTTAGGTGTGTTCATCAGCTTGTCAGCAGCAAGCAAGTTGATATTGCCATGACCTTGACTGTCGGTTTGTAAAAAATCCATCAGATCCAGCGCTGGTTCACCAAAGAATTGCTCACCACCTTGATCAGCCAAGGCAAGCAGATTGCGTTGAATCGCGCCCAGACTGGCAGGAGACAGATTGCCATAGTCCGCTTTAAAATCTGCGGCATGTTCGCTGACATAACTAATCATGGCCTTTAGATCTTTAAAGTCGATCAGTAATAGGCCTTGATCATCAGCAATACGGAAAATGACTGAGAGCACACCTTCCTGAGTGTCGTTCAGATTCAAAATACGGGCAAGAAGGAGGGGGCCAATCTCGGAAATGGTAGTGCGAATCGGATGGCCTTGCTCGCCAAATAAATCCCAGAACACCACAGGCGACGCTGAAAAAGGGATGGACTCGATATTCAGGCTTTTAATGCGTTCATCAAATTTGGGGTTGTTTTCCCCGGCTTTCGCCAAGCTGGAAACATCACCCTTGGCATCGGCCAAAAATACCGGTACACCAATTCGGGAAAAACTTTCTGCCAGTACCTTTAATGTTACGGTCTTACCGGTACCGGTTGCACCGGCAATCAGGCCATGACGGTTGGCAAGCTGAGAATGCAGCACGATATCCTGGGTGGTATCGGCGGTTTTTTTAGCGATTACGATTGGTGTACCCATATAATTTCCTATTTGTTATTTATTTATTTATTTTTAACTTTTTTCATGTTTTGTAGTGCCTGTTGAATGTCTTCAATCAGATCTTCCGGATGTTCTAGTCCAATACAGAAGCGCACCAGAAAGCCTTCTTTCAAATGTGAATGTTCAAGCACACGCATATCTTTTAAGTTATATAGCATGACCAGGCTAACAGGACCACCCCAGCTAAAACCAAGCTTAAACAGTTTTAAGTTGTCACAAAAACTGCGGATATCTTGCAGTTCATATTTACTATCAAAAATTACACTGACCAGACCGGCACTATGACCTTCCTTGCAAATTTCTTTCCAATATTGATGGCCTGCGCTATGCGGATCGGCTGGATGCAGTACCTGCACAAACTCCGCTTGCTGTTTTAACCAGGTGAGAATGTTGAGTGCACTATTGGATTGATGTGCATAACGCAGCTGCATGGAAGCAAGACTACGTTGCACCTGAGCAACGTCATCACCTGAGACAGCAATGCCTTGAATGGCATGTGCGCGGAACAATTGGTGATGCAGTTCTTTATCACGCGTGACCACTGAACCCATCAGAATGTCACCACCACCGCTTGGATATTTGGTCAGCGCATGTACGGATAAATCTACACTTAGGTGTTCATCACCAAAATCAAAGGCATTAAAGGCCAGACCCGCGCCCCAGGTATTGTCCAGTGCAGTCAGAATATTGTGTGCTTGAGCTTTCTTCACGAGGCCATTTAAATCCGGAAATTCCAGTGTGACTGAGCCAGCTGCTTCCAGCCAGATCAGTTTGGCTTTATCTGAAGGAATAAAGCTTTCCAGGCATAATGGATTATAAACTTGTACCTGAATGCCATAACGTGTTTCCAGGTTGCGTAGATGCTCCATGTTTGGGCCATAAATATTGTCCGGTACCCAAACTTCCTCTCCCTGACTTAAAAAGCAGGAATTCACGAGATTAATCGCAGATAAACCGCTAGGTGCAAGCAAATGGTAGAGCCCACCTTCGAGCTGGGCAATGTTATCACCTAAGGTAAATGTGGTTGGGGTACCATGTGTGCCATAGCTATAGTCATAATCATCGGTCCAATGGCGATTAAACAGGGCATCGGTATTGTTAAAAATAATGGTTGATGCACGATAGAGGGGAGGTTGAACCGTCGAAATGTACTGAGGGGCCTTTCGTGGTGCATGAATCAGGGCGGTTTGAGGATTTTTTTTCATGCTGCAGCTCATATCTGGAGTCAAAAACAGCTTTAGCTTAAGAGAATCTTTGCTTTAGCGCTACTTGCGTTATCAATTGTTTAAAAACCTCACATAAAATAAAAAGTTGGCTTCATTTTTGCAAAACCTAGCCTATATAGATACAAGAACAGGTTCGAGCGCATGAAGTCGCATTTACGAGTACATTATTTTCAGCATATTGCTGGTGAAGGTTACGGTAGTTGTCATGAATTTTTAAAGCAGCATCAGGCGCAAATTACAGCGACTGAATTCTTTGCTTTACCTGTGGATCGTCCTTTGGAAATAGAAGCGCTACCTGCAGTAGAAGAAGTAGATTTGCTCATTATTATGGGCGGCACCATGAGTGTAAATGATGAAGCAAATTTCCCCTGGTTGAAAATAGAAAAACGCTGGTTACGTCGTTACTTGTCTCAGGGGAAGCCAGCGATTGGTTTGTGTCTAGGTGGACAGCTGATTGCCAATGCCTTGGGGGCAGCAGTTAGTTATAACCCGGAACAGGAACTGGGGTGGATGTCTGTCAGTAAAGTGGCCAATGTGCCAGCAGACTGTTTTAGTTTGCCTGAGCAATTCCGGATCATGCAGTGGCATAGCGAGACCTTTGAAATTCCCAAAGGGGCGGTACATCTGGCAGAAAATGAAGCCTGTCGCAACCAGATGTATCAATTAGGCAAAAATGTTCTCGGTTTCCAGTTCCATCCAGAAATAACCCCGGAAACCTTGGCCCTGTTTTTAGAAGATGAAGAGGAGTTGCTAAAATTTTCAGGAAAATATGTGCAGCCTGTGCATGAGCTCAGAAAAAGCCCAAAATCTAATTTTATTGAAGGAAATCAAATACTAAATCGCGCAATCGAATATGTGGTAGAGAAATCAGCTTGACGGGTGAAAAACAAACTCTTGATTTAGCAACCAAATTGATTTGCAGACGAAAACTATAAAAGGCATTTGCTTATGCATTAAACAATGGCTATAATAAGCCACCCTTCGATAGGAAGGATGTTAACTGCGAAGAAAGTAGTTAACTATCGTTACAGTCGTGGCATCGATCATGACCTTAGTGATAATTCACTGCTCTTGACACTTACCTCAAAAATTAGTGGGGTGAGATGCGTCAAGAGTGATTCTTTATATATTTGGCTTGGAGTTTACTGGTATGTCTAACCAGAGAATTCGTATCCGTCTTAAGTCTTTTGATCACCGTCTAATTGATCAATCAGCTCAAGAAATCGTAGAAACAGCAAAACGTACTGGCGCACAAGTTTGTGGTCCAATTCCAATGCCTACACGCATTGAACGTTTTAACGTTTTGACATCACCACACGTAAACAAAGACGCGCGTGACCAGTACGAAATCCGTACTTACAAGCGTTTGATCGACATCGTTCAACCTACAGACAAAACTGTAGATGCATTGATGAAGTTAGATCTTGCAGCTGGTGTTGATGTTCAGATCGCATTGGGTTAAGGCTTTCGGGTTAATTAACGCTCTAAGTTAATTAGGCCGCTTTTTTAGAGGTTTATGCACATGGCTATTGGTTTAGTCGGTCGCAAGTGCGGTATGACACGTATCTTTACAGATGCTGGTGTTTCTGTGCCTGTTACAGTGATTGAGGTTGATCCTAACCGCATCACTCAAATCAAAACGCTTGAAACTGATGGTTATCAAGCGATTCAAATCACTACTGGTGAACGTCGCGAATCTCGCGTAACTAACGCTCAGAAAGGTCACTTCGCTAAAGCGGGTGTTGCTGCTGGTCGTCTGGTTCAAGAATTCCGCGTTTCAGAAGCTGAGCTTGAAGGTCGTGAAGTTGGTGGTACGCTTACTGTTGAGTTGTTCCAAGTAGGTCAAATCGTTGACGTAACTGGTACTTCTAAAGGTAAAGGTTTCCAAGGTGGTGTTAAGCGTTGGAACTTCCGTACTCAAGATGCTACTCACGGTAACTCTGTTTCTCACCGTGTTCTAGGTTCTACAGGTCAAAACCAGACTCCTGGTCGCGTGTTCAAAGGCAAAAAAATGGCTGGCCATTTAGGTGCTGAACGCGTAACTACACAGGGTCTTGAAATCGTTGCTATTGACACTGAACGTTCAGTTCTAGTGGTTAAAGGCGCGGTTCCTGGTGCTACTGGTGGCGACGTAACTGTTCGTCCTACGATCAAGGCCTGAGGGGAAATAACGTGAATTTAAATACTGTTTCCGGCTCTGCTGTTGAATTATCAGAAGTTGCGTTCGGTCGTGAATTTAATGAAGCTCTTGTACACCAAGTTGTTACAGCTTACTTAGCTGGTGGTCGTCAAGGTTCTAAAGCTCAAAAATCACGCGCAGACGTTTCTGGCGGTGGTAAAAAACCATTCCGTCAAAAAGGTACTGGCCGCGCTCGTGCTGGTTCTATTCGTAGCCCAATCTGGGTTGGCGGTGGTAAAACTTTTGCTGCTCGTCCACAAGACTGGTCTCAAAAAGTAAACCGTAAAATGTACCGCGGTGCTATGCAATGCATCCTGGCTGAACTTGTTCGTCAAGATCGCTTAGTTTTAGTTGAGGAGTTTGCTGTTGCAGCTCCAAAAACTAAAGAATTGCTTGCAAAACTTAACGACTTAAATGCGACTCGTGCATTGATCGTTACTGATGCTGTTGATGAGAACTTGTATCTAGCTGCTCGTAACCTTCCACACGTAGATGTGGTTGATGCGACTGCAATCGATCCTGTTAGCTTGATCGCGTTCGATAAAGTTGTTATGTCTGTAGCTGCTGCTAAGAAAATTGAGGTAGAACTCGGATGAACAACGAACGTTTATATCAAGTCCTGCAAGGACCTGTTTTCTCAGAAAAAGCACAAGTTTTAGGTGAAACTGCTGGTGTTCAAGTTTTTAAAGTTGCTACTGATGCAACTAAACTTGAAATCAAAAAAGCAGTTGAGCAATTGTTTGGTGTTCAAGTTGTTAAAGTTAACACTACGATCACTAAAGGTAAAACTAAACGCTTTGGTAAAACTATCGGACGTCGTTCTGATGTTAAAAAAGCATACGTCACCCTGAAAGCTGGCCAAGATGTAGAAATGGCTGACTTGGGCGATGCCGCTGAAAGCGCAGCGGAATAAGGACGAAAACTATGCCTATTCAAAAATGTAAGCCAACGTCTCCAGGACGTCGCTTTGTAGAGAAAGTCGTTCACGACCATCTTCACAAAGGTGCTCCTTATGCTCCACTAGTTGAAGCTAAAAAACGTACTGGCGGCCGTAATAACAACGGTCACATTACGACTCGTCACGTTGGTGGCGGTCACAAGCAACACTACCGTATCGTAGACTTCAAGCGTAACAAAGACGGCATCCCAGCTGTAGTTGAGCGTATCGAATACGATCCAAACCGTTCTGCGCACATTGCGTTGTTGAAGTATGCTGACGGTGAACGTCGCTACATCATCGCGCCTAAAGGTTTACGCGCTGGTGATTCAGTACAATCTGGTAACGATGCTCCAATTCGTCCAGGTAACTGTTTACCACTTCGTAACATGCCTATCGGTTCTACTCTTCACAACATCGAGCTTAAAATCGGTAAAGGCGCACAGTTAGTACGTTCTGCTGGTACATCTGCTCAATTGTTGGGTCGTGACGGTTCATACGCTATCATCCGTCTTCGTTCAGGTGAGATGCGTAAAGTACACGTTGAATGTCGCGCTGTGTTAGGTGAAGTATCTAACTCAGAAAGCAACCTTCGTTCATTGGGTAAAGCTGGTGCAGCGCGCTGGCGTGGCGTTCGTCCTACCGTTCGTGGTATGGCGATGAACCCGGTAGATCACCCGCACGGTGGTGGTGAAGGTCGTAGCAAAGGTATTCAACCTGTAAGCCCATGGGGTCAAAAAGCTAAAGGGTACAAGACACGTACCAACAAGCGTACGACTAAGATGATTATTCGCGACCGTCGCGTTAAGTAACAAGTAAAGGAATCTGACAATGCCTCGTTCTCTGAAAAAAGGCCCATTCGTCGATGCGCACTTGTTCGCTAAGGTTGAAGCGGCTATCGCGGCTAATAACCGTAAGCCGATCAAAACTTGGTCGCGTCGTTCGATGATCCTCCCGGATTTTGTTGGTTTAACAATTTCTGTACACAATGGCCGTAACCATGTTCCAGTGATCATCTCTGAACATATGGTTGGACACAAGCTTGGTGAATTTGCACCGACTCGTACCTACCGTGGTCACGGTGTTGACAAGAAATCTAAACGTTAATAGGTGCTATGATGGAAGTAACTGCTAAATTACGCGGTGCCGCTATCTCGGCACAAAAAGCTCGTTTGGTTGCAGATCTTATCCGCGGCAAATCTGTTGCGCACGCACTTAACATTTTGAACTTCAGCAACAAAAAAGCTGCAGTCCTAGTTAAGAAAGCGTTAGAGTCTGCAATTGCAAACGCTGAACACAATAACAGTTTAGATGTAGACGACCTTAAAGTTTCTACGATCTACGTTGATGAAGGCATGAGCCTGAAACGTATTATGCCACGTGCTAAAGGCCGTGCAGATCGTATTACTAAGCGTACTTGTCACATTACCGTTAAGGTAGGGGTTTGATATGGGTCAGAAGGTTCATCCAATCGGTATCCGCCTAGGTGTTGTGAAACGTCATAACGCTAACTGGTATGCGAGTCCGAAACAATACGCTGAATACTTGCTTAAAGATTTGCAAGTTCGTGAGTTTTTAACTAAAAAACTTAAGAATGCAATGATCAGCAATATTCTTATCGAACGTCCTACAGGCGCTGCTAAAGTAACTATTAGCACTGCTCGTCCTGGTATCGTTATCGGTAAAAAAGGCGAAGACATTGAGAAATTACAACGCGAATTAACATCTATCATGGGTGTTCCTGCGCAAGTAAGCATCAACGAAATCGATCGTCCAGACTTAGACGCACGTCTTGTTGCTGAAGCTATCGCTTCTCAATTAGAAAAACGTGTAATGTTCCGTCGTGCTATGAAGCGTGCGGTTCAAAACACAATGCGTGCTGGCGCTAAAGGTATCAAAGTTGAAGTTTCAGGCCGTTTAGGTGGTGCTGAGATCGCTCGTACTGAGTGGTATCGTGAAGGTCGTGTACCTCTACATACACTTCGTGCAGACATCGACTATGCTACTATGCGTGCTGAAACTACTTACGGTACGATTGGTGTTAAAGTTTGGATCTTCCGTGGTGAGATCTTGGGCGGCATGAAACAAGTCATGAACCCGGCTCCAGCTGAAGAACGTCCAGCTAAACGCGGTCGCGGTCGTGGTGAAGGTCAAGAGCGTCGTGGTCGTCGCAATGATCGTTCTGCTGAAAAAGGAGAATAATCCATGTTGCAACCTAAACGTATGAAATTCCGTAAGGTGCAAAAAGGCCGTAACACTGGTCTTGCACACCGCGGTAGTTCAGTATCTTTCGGTACAATCGCTCTTAAATCAATTGAACGTGGTCAAATGACTGCGCGTCAAATTGAAGCAGCGCGTCGTACTATCAGCCGTCGTATTAAACGTGGTGGTAAGATCTTTATCCGTGTCTTCCCAGACAAACCTATTACTTCTAAACCTCTTGAAGTTCGTATGGGTAAAGGTAAAGGTTCTGTGGAATACTGGGTTTGCCAAATCAAACCAGGTAAAGTCTTGTACGAAATTGATGGTGTTAACGAAGAATTGGCTCGCGAAGCATTTACGCTTGCAGCTGCTAAACTTCCGTTTAAAACCACTATCGTGACTCGGACGGTAATGTAATGAAAACTAAAGATCTACGTGAAAAGTCGGTAGAAGAGTTGACAGCTTTGCTTGATGAGCAACAGCTTAACCAATTCCGTCTTCGTATGGCGAAAGCAACTGGTCAATTGGGTAAATCGCACGAAGTGCAATTAACTCGCAAGACTATTGCTCGTATCAAGACCCTCCTTACCGAAAAACAGGGGAACGGACAATGAGTGAACAAACAGTCCGCACGTTAACAGGCAAAGTAGTAAGCGACAAAATGGACAAGTCTATTGTTGTGCTTATCGAACGTCGTGTTCAACACCCGTTGTATGGCAAATCAATCCGCCGTTCAACAAAATTACATGCTCATGATGAAAACAACACAGCTAAAACTGGTGATGTTGTAACAATCAAAGAAAGCCGCCCAATTTCTAAAACTAAGTCTTGGACTCTAGTTGAAGTTATTGAAGCAGCTGCTGAGTAATTAACGTTCTTGTTGCATCATCGGTCAAATTCGAGTACTCTTTGAGCCTTTCGAATTTGCGACCGGTGATGCTCGGTTTTGGAGTAGGGCAATGATTCAGACCGAAACTATGCTCGACGTAGCAGACAACAGTGGTGCTCGCCGCGTACAATGTATTAAAGTACTTGGTGGTTCACATCGTCGTTATGCTTCTGTTGGCGACATTATTAAAGTTACTGTAAAAGAAGCAATTCCACGCGCACGTGTTAAAAAAGGTGACGTGATGAATGCAGTTGTGGTTCGTACTAAATTCGGCATCCGTCGTCCAGATGGTTCAGTGATTCGTTTCGACGATAACGCTGCTGTTATTTTGAACAACAACAAAGCGCCGATTGCAACTCGTATTTTCGGACCAGTGACTCGTGAACTTCGTACTGAACAGTTCATGAAAATTATTTCATTGGCTCCTGAAGTTCTATAAGAGGCAATCATGGCTAAGATTAAAAAAGGCGATCAAGTAATTGTGATCGCAGGTAAAGAAAAAGGCAAACAGGGTACTGTTCTGTCTGTTTCAAATGACCAAGTGAAGGTAGAAGGTCTTAACCTAGTTAAGAAACATCAGAAGCCTAACCGAGCTACTGGCGCTGAAGGCGGCATCGTAACTCAAGAAGCTTCTCTTCACATTTCAAACGTGGCACTTTTTAATGCTACAACCCAAAAGGCTGACCGTGTTGGTTACCAAGTGATTGATGGCGTGAAAACTCGCGTATTCAAATCAAATGGTGAATCAGTGGCGGTAGCGAAGTAATAGGTTGAAAAAGGCAATGGCCAGACTTAAAGCACGTTACAACGACGAACTTAAAGCTCAATTACAAGAACAATTGGGTGTTAAGAATGTGATGGAGATCCCTCGCATCACTAAAATCACTATCAACATGGGTGTTGGCGCAGCTGCTGCTGACAAGAAACTCCTTGATGGTGCTCTTTCTGATATGCAAGCTATCGCTGGTCAAAAACCAGTACTTACGTTAGCTCGTAAATCTATCGCTGGTTTCAAAATCCGTGATGGTTGGCCGATTGGTTGTAAAGTTACTTTACGCGGCGAACGCATGTACGAATTCTTAGACCGTTTGATCTCTATTGCGATTCCTCGTATCCGTGACTTCCGTGGTTTCTCAGCGAAATCATTTGATGGTCGTGGTAACTACTCAATGGGTCTTAAAGAACAGATCATGTTCCCTGAGATCGATTTTGACAAGATTGACCGTATTCGTGGTATGGACATTACCATCACTACGACTGCTCGCACCGATGACGAAGGCCGTGCGCTTATGCGTGCATTCGGCTTCCCGTTCAAATAAGAGGTCGAAATGGCTAAGAAAGGTATGATTAATCGCGAATTGAAACGCGAAGCTACTGTTGCTAAATACGCTGCAAAACGTGCTGAATTAAAAGCTGTTATTGCTAACGTAAATGCGTCAGACGAAGAACGTTTCGAAGCGATGATGAAATTACAAGCATTACCACGTAATGCATCTCCAGTACGTCTACGTAACCGTTGTGGTTTAACTGGTCGTCCTCATGGTTACTTCCGTAAGTTCGGTTTAAGCCGTAACATGGTACGCGAAAAAGTAATGCAAGGTGATGTACCTGGCGTTGTTAAGGCAAGCTGGTAAGGAGCACTATAAATGAGTATGCAAGATACCGTTGCCGACATGCTAACACGTGTTCGTAACGCACAAATGGCGAAGAAACAAACTGTTTCTATGCCTAATTCTAAGTTGAAGGTTGCTATTGCAAACGTTCTTCAACAAGAAGGTTACATCTCTAACGTAGAAGTTGCTGATGTTGAAGGCAAAGCAACTTTAACAATTACGTTAAAATATTTTGAAGGCAAACCAGTTATCGAAACTGTGAAACGCGTAAGCCGTCCAGGTCTACGTCAGTATCGCGGTAAAGATGCACTTCCAAGCGTTAAGCAAGGTTTAGGTATTGCAATTGTTTCTACAAGCAAAGGCATCATGACTGATCGCGCTGCACGTGCTGCAGGCATTGGTGGTGAAGTTATTGCTTTTGTTTCTTAATAGGTGATTCCTCATGTCTCGTGTGGCTAAAGCCCCAGTAACTGTACCTAACGGTGTAGCAGTTACTCAGAACGGCCGGCAGGTCGAAGTGAAAGGCACTAAAGGTACATTGTCTTTCAACCTGCATGCGCTGGTCGAGCTAAAACAGGAAGACGGTACTCTAGTTATTGCTCCTAAAGCTGAATCTAAAGATGCTTGGATGCAGGCTGGTACTGCTCGCGCTGTGCTTAACAACCTTGTTAAAGGTGTTAGCGAAGGTTTCGAACGTAAGTTACAACTTATCGGTGTTGGTTATAAAGCTGCGGTTAAAGGTAACATTGTTAACCTTAACCTTGGTTTCTCTCACCCGATTGACTACAACCTTCCTGAAGGTGTAACTGCAGAAACTCCTACAGCGACTGAAATTATCCTAAAATCTGCTGATAAAGCAAAATTAGGTCAAGTTGCTGCGGAAATCCGTGGTTACCGTCCACCAGAGCCGTATAAAGGTAAAGGTGTTCGTTATTCTGACGAAGTTGTACTTCGTAAAGAAGCTAAGAAGAAATAAGGCGCGAGGTTCTTATGAACGAAAAGAAACAATCCCGTTTGCGTCGTGCGAAAAGCACACGCTTGCACATCCGTGCATTGGGTGCGACTCGTTTGTGTGTAAACCGCACTCCGCGTCACATCTATGCTCAAGTTATCTCAGCAGATGGTGGCAAAGTATTAGCGCAAGCTTCTACACTAGACGCTACTCTACGTGCTGGTACAACTGGTAATGTTGAAGCAGCTCAAAAAGTAGGTGCTTTAATCGCAGAACGCGCTAAGGCAGCTGGTGTAACTAAAGTTGCATTTGACCGTTCTGGTTTCAAATATCATGGTCGTATCAAAGCCTTGGCTGATGCTGCTCGTGAAAACGGCTTGGAGTTCTAATCATGGCTAAAGTTGAACAAAACGAAGGTCTTGTTGAAAAGCTGGTTGCCGTTGATCGTGTAGCCAAAGTTGTTAAGGGTGGTCGTATCTTCTCTTTCACAGCATTAACTGTGGTAGGTGATGGTAATGGTCGCGTAGGTTTTGGTCGTGGTAAAGCACGTGAAGTTCCAGCTGCTATTTCTAAAGCACTTGAAGCTGCTCGTCGCAACATGATCACTGTAGATCTTGCTGGTACGACTTTACAACACCCTGTGAATGCTCGTCACGGTGCAAGCCGTGTTTACATGCAGCCTGCTTCTGAAGGTACTGGCGTAATCGCTGGTGGCGCTATGCGTGCCGTTCTTGAAGCTGCTGGTGTACACAACGTACTTGCTAAATGTTACGGTTCTACTAACGCTGCTAACGTAGTTAACGCGACTTTCAAAGGTCTGCGTGACATGACTTCTCCTGAGAAAGTTGCTGCGAAACGTGGTCTTTCAGTAGAACAAATTCAAGGGTAATAATCATGAAAACGATTAAAGTTACCCAGACTAAATCTGCATCGCATCGCTTGAAAAATCACAAGCTGAGCCTTAAAGGTTTAGGTCTGCGTCGTATTGGTCATACTGTTGAAGTGTTAGACACTCCATCTAACCGTGGTATGATCAACCAAGTCTACTATATGGTTAGTGTAGAGGAATAAGCCATGACTCTGCGTTTAAATACTATTGCACCTGCAGAAGGTGCTAAGCGTGACAACCTGCGTCTAGGCCGTGGTATCGGTTCTGGCGTTGGTAAGACCGGTGGCCGTGGTGTCAAAGGTCAAAACTCACGTAAGAGCGGTGGTACTCGTCCAGGTTTCGAAGGCGGTCAAACAGCACTTTATCGTCGTTTGCCTAAATTCGGTTTCACTAGCCAACAGGCTTTGAAAACTGCTGAAGTACGTTTATCTGAGCTTGCTAAAGTTGAAGGTGACATCGTGTCTCTAGAAACTTTAAAAGCTGCGAACGTTGTACGTAAAGACATGACTCGTGCACGTATCGTACTTTCTGGTGAAATTACTCGCGCATTCACTGTACAAGGTGTTGTGTTGACTAAAGGCGCTAAAGCTGCTGTTGAAGCTGCTGGCGGTAAAGTCGAGGAGTAATCTCCAGTGTCTATGTCTCCTAGTTCTTCAGGTCATGTCAACATGATGAAAGGCCAACCATTTCATGTGAAATACCGTGAAATTATTCGTCGAATGATGTTTCTCATTGGTGCGTTGTTGGTGTTTCGACTGGGAGCACATATTCCAGTACCGGGCATTAACAATGCTGCGCTGGAGAATTTGTTTAATGCAAACCAAGGTACGATCCTTGGTTTGTTTAACATCTTTTCTGGTGGTGCATTGGAGCGAATGTCTATTCTTGCTCTTGGGATTATGCCATACATCTCTGCATCGATTATCGTGCAGCTGATGTCAACAGTCGTTCCTTCGCTGGAAGCTTTAAAGAAAGAAGGCGAGCAAGGCAAACGTAAAATAAATCAATACACACGACAGGGCACACTGTTCCTTGCATTTGTGCAAGCGGTCGGTATGTGCGCGGGCTTGATCAGCCAGGGAATTACCCTGACCTCTGGTCTGGCTTTTTATGTTCCTGCAGTAACCTCATTGGTTGCGGGGACCATGTTCCTGATGTGGTTGGGTGAACAGATTACCGAGCGTGGGGTGGGGAATGGTATTTCCATGATCATCTTCGCAGGTATTGTTGCAGGTCTGCCAACTTTGGTTATGCAGTCCCTGACTTCTGTCGATAATGGTCAGTCTAGTCTTATTGGTCTGGCGATATTTGCATTGTTATCCATCGCCGTGCTTGCAGCAATTGTGTTTATCGAGAAGGCGCAACGTCGTATTCCGGTCAACTATGCTCAGAAGCAGCAGGGTCGTCGCGTATTTACTGCACAGCAGACACATTTGCCATTAAAAATTAATATGGCCGGTGTGATTCCTGCAATTTTTGCAAGTTCATTGCTTTTGTTCCCAGCGAGCTTAGGTCAGTGGGTTGGCAGTGCAGATCCTGATGCAGGAATTATCAAGCGTAGTCTGCAAGATTTGGCATTGGTGTTGTCGCCTGGTCAGCCGTTGTATTTGGTGCTCTTTGGTGCGTTAATTATCTTTTTCTGTTACTTCTATACTGCGCTAGTATTTAGCCCGAAAGAAGTGTCAGAAAACTTGAAACGCAGCGGAGCTTACGTGCCTGGTATTCGTCCAGGTGAGCAAACTGCTCGTTACTTAGATCATATTCTCAATCGTTTGACCTTCATTGGCGCGATTTACATCACTGTCATCTGTTTAATGCCGATGATCCTGCAAAGCTCTTTTGGTATTCCATTCAGCTTGGGCGGAACATCGTTGCTAATCGTGGTAGTGGTGGTGATGGACTTTATGGCTCAGCTACAAGCACATCTCACTTCGCACCAGTATGACAATCAAACATTAATGAGAAAAACGACTGCTCATCCTAAGGGATAGCGCACTTAGAGGTTTCATCATGAAAGTACAAGCTTCTGTAAAGAAAATTTGTGGTAGCTGTAAAGTTATCCGTCGTAATGGGGTTATCCGCGTAATTTGTAGCGCAGAACCTCGTCATAAGCAGCGTCAAGGTTAATCTGATCAAGACCTGTTGATTTCAGTAGGCGAATTAGGTTATTATCCGCCCCTCAAGATTTTTGTGGGGCGGTTGATTATCTCTACTGCCTTTTTGGAGAAAATTGAATGGCTCGTATTGCCGGTGTAAACATTCCGGATAACAAGCATGCTGTTATCTCTCTAACGTATATCTTTGGTATTGGTCGCCATACTTCAAAAGCTATCTTAGCTGCTGCAGGTATTGCTCCAACGACTAAGATCCGTGAATTAGATGACGCTCAGCTTGATGCGATTCGTGCAGAAGTTGCCAAGGTTCCGACCGAAGGTGATTTACGTCGCGAAATTTCCATGAACATCAAACGTTTAATGGATTTAGGCTGCTACCGCGGTCTTCGTCATCGTCGCAGCTTGCCTGTCCGCGGTCAACGCACCAAAACTAACGCACGTACCCGTAAAGGTCCGCGCAAACCAATTAAGAAATAAGATTTCTGGAAGCTAAAAGATGGCTAAAGATACTCGCACACGCAAGAAGGTCACTCGTACCGTCTCTGAAGGTGTTGCACACATTCACGCTTCTTTTAATAACACCATTGTGACTATTACCGATCGTCAAGGTAATGCACTGGCTTGGGCCACTTCAGGTGGACAAGGCTTCCGTGGATCACGTAAATCAACTCCGTTCGCTGCTCAGGTAGCTGCTGAAGTTGCTGGTAAAGCAGCTTTGGATTACGGTTTGAAAAACTTGGACGTCCTTGTTAAAGGCCCTGGTCCAGGTCGTGAATCTGCGGTTCGTGCTTTAGGTGCAGTGGGTTATAAAATTAATAGCATTACCGATGTGACTCCAATTCCTCACAACGGTTGCCGTCCACCTAAAAAACGTCGCGTGTAAGGAGAAACATTCATGGCTCGTTATATTGGTCCAAAATGCAAACTCTCTCGCCGCGAAGGGACAGACCTGCAATTAAAATCTGGCGTTAAACCATTTGACGTTAAGACTAAAAAACATGCTAAAGCGCCTGGCCAACACGGTGGTGCGCGTGGCAGCAAACAATCTGAGTACTCACTACAATTACGTGAAAAACAAAAAGTACGTCGTATGTACGGTGTTTTAGAGCGTCAATTTAGTAACTACTATAAAGAAGCAGCTCGTGTTAAAGGCGCAACTGGCGAGAACTTGTTAAAGTTACTTGAAAGCCGTCTTGATAACGTTGTTTATCGCATGGGTTTTGGTTCTACACGTGCTGAAGCTCGTCAGTTAGTATCTCACCGTTCAATCACTTTAAATGGCCGTCGCGTTAACATCGCGTCTATCCAAGTTAAAGCTGGTGACGTGATTGCAGTTCACGAAGGCGCTAAACAACAATTACGTATCAAAAACGCAATTGAATTAGCTGCTCAACGTGGCATTCCTTCTTGGATGGAAGTAGATCATTCTAAACTAGAAGGTACGTTCAAAGCTGCACCGGATCGTTCTGATTTACCTGCTGAAATCAACGAAAGCTTGATTGTAGAATTGTATTCTAAATAATCCTTGAGGTAGCAATATGACGCGTACTGCAAATGAGTTTCTAACTCCGCAAGCGATCAAGGTCGAAGCGGCAAGCGGGACCTCGGCAAAAGTTATTCTAGAACCCTTAGAGCGTGGCTTTGGTCATACTCTGGGCAATGCTTTACGTCGCATCCTTCTGTCTTCTTTGCCTGGCGCTGCTGTGGTTGAAGTTGAGATTGAAGGTGTTGAGCACGAGTACAGTACTTTGGAAGGCTTGCAGCAGGACATCGTCGAGCTCTTGCTGAACCTAAAAGGATTGTCTATTAAGCTGTTCGATCAAAATGAAGCTTATTTAACATTAGAGAAACAAGGTCCAGGCGATGTAACTGCGGCTGACCTTCGTTTACCTCATAATGTTGAAGTGGTTAACCCTGAACACTTGATCGGCACATTAAGTGCTTCAGGCAATCTTAAGATGCGCCTGAAAGTGGCTCAAGGCCGTGGCTACGAGACTTCTGACTCACGTTTCCCAGAAGGCGAGACTCGCCCAGTGGGTCGTTTACAGTTAGATGCCTCTTACAGCCCGATCAAACGTGTGTCTTACACAGTTGAAAATGCTCGTGTAGAACAACGTACTGACCTTGATAAACTGATCATTGATCTTGAAACTAACGGTACAGTTGATCCTGAAGAAGCAATCCGTAAAGCGGCAACAATCTTGCAACAACAAATTGCAATCTTTGTTGACCTTCAGAAAGATCAAGCTCCTGTTGCTCAAGAACCTCGTGAAGAAGTTGATCCGATTTTGCTTCGTCCAGTAGATGATCTAGAGCTAACTGTTCGTTCTGCTAACTGTTTGAAAGCAGAAAACATTTACTACATTGGTGATCTTGTACAGCGTACTGAGGTTGAGTTACTTAAAACTCCTAACCTGGGTAAAAAATCGCTTACTGAGATCAAAGATGTTCTGGCTTCTAAAGGCTTACAACTCGGCATGCGTTTAGAGAACTGGCCACCAGCTAGTCTCCGTATGGACGATCGTTTCGCCTATCGTAGCCGTTAATTAAGTAGGACTATCACCATGCGTCATCGTAATAGTGGTGTGAAATTAGGCCGTACAAGCAGTCATCGTAAAGCGATGTTCCAAAACATGGCTAACTCTTTGTTCGAGCACGAGTTGATCAAAACAACTGTGCCTAAAGCAAAAGAATTACGCCGTGTTGCTGAGCCTTTAATCACTTTAGCTAAAGTCGATACAGTAGCAAATCGTCGTTTGGCGTTTGCTCGTACTCGTTCAGCTGCAACTGTTGGTAAATTATTTACCGTTCTTGGCCCTCGTTACAAAGAGCGTAACGGCGGTTATCTACGTGTTCTTAAAGCGGGCTTCCGTGCAGGTGATGCTGCACCGATGGCTTACGTTGAGCTAGTAGATCGCGAAGTTAACTAATTTCGTGAAGAGCAGCAAACGTTGTTCGGAAAGGTCGGTTGAATAAACCGGCCTTTTTTAATGCCTAAAATTTATCTTTTTATAAATTGATTATCGGTTTAGCTATAAAAATGTCCCCAAAAGATAAAAAAAATAGGGCAAACACACAAACTTGACATGGAGTATTGTCAGTTTTGTGCTTTAATAAAATAAATGACAAACTTGGGTTAAAAGAAGAATATGGAAAAACAGGTTGATATCTTAATTGTGGGTGCAGGTATCTCGGGAATTGGTTTAGCAGCACATCTCTCTAAAAATTGTCCGAAGCGTTCTTTTGAAATTATTGAACGTCGGGAAAGCGTAGGTGGTACTTGGGATTTATTTAAATATCCGGGCATCCGTTCAGATTCTGATATGTCGACTTTTGGCTTTAATTTTAGACCTTGGAAAAAAGCCAGCGTGTTGGCTGACGGTGCATCAATTAAAAACTATCTGGCTGAAGTAGTAGAAGAATATCAACTTGAATCCAGAATTCACTATCAGCACCGTGTTTTAAATGCTAATTATGATACGCATACGCACAAATGGTCAGTGAAAATCGAAAATGCTCAAGGTAAGACTGAAACCTGGGTAGCGAATTTTGTTTTGGGTTGTACTGGTTATTATAATTATGACCAAGGTTTTCAACCAGAATTTCCAAATCAGGATGCATTTAAAGGAACTTTTATTCATCCGCAACATTGGCCTGAGAACTTCGATTATAGCGGTAAAAAAGTGGTAATTATTGGTAGTGGTGCAACTGCTATTACGTTAGTTCCAGCGATGGTCAAAGGTGGAGCAGGCCATGTGACTATGTTGCAGCGTTCACCGACTTATATTGCTTCGGTACCATCCATTGATATGGTCTATGACAAGATGCGTAAGTATCTGTCTGAAGATATGGCTTATAAGCTTACCCGTACACGAAACATTGGTATGCAGCGCGGGATTTATGCGCTGGCACAAAAACAGCCAAAATTGCTTAAAAAGCTGCTTTTAAATGCGGTGAAGTTCCAACTTAAGGGTAAGGTGGATATGAAACACTTTACCCCGGACTATGAGCCTTGGGATCAGCGTCTGTGCGTGGTACCGGATGGAGATTTATTCAAAATTTTACGTGAAGGTCGTGCATCGGTAGAAACTGACCATATCGAGAGATTTACTGAAACCGGTATTCGGCTTAAATCCGGTAAACATCTTGATGCCGATATTATCGTATCAGCAACAGGATTAAATATTCAGATTTTGGGCGGGATGCAGGCTTCCATTGATGGCAAGCCCATCGATACCTCTAAACATATGTTGTATCGCGGCGTGATGGTGAGTGATATTCCGAATATGGCGCTGATTATTGGCTATATCAATGCATCTTGGACACTGAAAGTAGATATCGCAGCCGAATATATCTGCCGTCTGCTGAACTATATGGATATGAACGGTTTTGATGAGGTATTACCAGAAGGTAATGCTGCAGAGTTACTCGAAGATACGGTGATGGGTAGCCTGACCTCAGGTTATATTGCCCGTGCCGCAAACGTCATGCCAAAACAAGGTAAGCATGGCCCTTGGCGTGTCAGCAATAATTATTTTGCTGACCGTAAAGATCTTAAAACTGCAACTTTCGAGGATGATATTCTTCAGTTTAAATCTAAAGTTGAACAGGGAAAAGTTAACGGCAAAAAAGTTAAACCACGTCTAGTATCTTAATATCTGAACCTATAAAAAAGGAGCATTAAATGCTCCTTTTTTATCTGTTTATATATCTGAATTAAATTGCTCGTGAGATCAATTCTTTCATAATTTCATTGGTTCCAGCATATATACGGTTCGCACGATGATCGATGTAGGCGCGAGCAATTGGATATTCCAGCATATAGCCATATCCACCATGTAGTTGCAGACATTCATCGACTACCTTACTGAACATTTCTGAAATTTTGTATTTTGCGGCAGCAGCTGCATCTACGCCTAGCTGTTGCTGTAACTGTTGTTGCATACAACAATCCAGATAAGCTCGACAGATTTCGATTTCAGTACGTAGTTCCGCCAGCTTAAAACGAGTATTCTGAAATGCTGAGATAGGTTTGCCAAAAGCCTGACGTTCCTTAGTGTATTTCACCGTATGCGCAAAAGCAGCTTCAGCGCCTGCCTGACAGATCATTGCCACAATCAGGCGTTCCCAGGCCAGTTCTTTCATCAGCATCATAAAACCCATACCGGGCATACCCAATAAATTTTCTTTAGGAACACGCACGTTATCAAAGAATAGTTCACAGGTATCCTGGCCTTTCATGCCGATTTTATTTAGCGGTTTGCCTTTACTAAAACCAGCACAGTCAGCTTCTACCATGATCAATGAAAGATTAGCTGAGCCTTTGTCACTATCGCCTGTTTTACACACTACAATTGCCATATCGCAAAGATAGCCGTTGGTGATAAATATTTTCGAGCCATTAATCACATACTCATCACCCTCCAACACGGCACTGGTGCGTACAGCCTGAAGATCTGAACCTGTGCCGGGTTCAGTCATCGCAATCGCAGTAATCACTTCGCCACTGGCCATTTTTGCTAGCCATTGCTGTTTCTGGGCTTCATTGCCGAAATTCAGAATATAATTCGCGACGATATCGGAATGTAGGGAAAAACCGGTTGCTGAATCACCGGCATAAGCTTGTTCTTCAATCAGAATCATACTGTAAAGCCGATCCACACCCGAACCACCATATTGTTCTGGTAAAGTCGGGCAAAGTAGCCCTAGGCTTCCTGCCTTATTCCATAGTTCGCGATCTACGTGTTGTTGCTGTTCGAAGCGTTCGGTATGCGGAATTACTTCCTTTTCATAGAATTTGCGCACCGTCTCGCGGAAAGCATCATGCTCAGTATTAAACAAAGTACGCGGTAAAAGATGCGGCAGTGGTCGAATCGCAGCAGATTGCATGATCAGGATTCCTTGTTCTGGTTATTGTTCTCATGAACATAAGGGCAGGGTATATCTGGGGACAATGTGCGAAATGTACAAAATACAGATAATGCTGATGCTTTCCGCCAATTCCCTCGAAAATTACTTGGCGCTTAGGTAAACTACTCATGTTTTTAACACGTTGGGGAAATATGATGACTGAAGACATCAGCCTGGAAGAGCGTAAAGTGATTTACCGCGCACGTCGTGGTCTTAAAGAGTTGGATGTGTATTTTGATCCCTATGTCAAAAACTGCTATTTGACAGCAGACCCATTTGAAAAAGAAATGTTTGCTGAACTCGTAGCGCAAGAAGACCCGGACCTGCTGGACTGGTTTATGGAAGTATCCGAACCGCCACGCCCTGAATTACGTGAGTTTATTAATAAGCTTAAACACTACGTTCATGGATAATCGTTGTTATCAGCTGAAACGCAGCCTGCTTGCACTTGCGTTTCAGTTTTTCATTTTTATTGTGTTGATGTTTGTGATGTACCAGTTATTGCCCTTATGGCTATGGGGAATCTGTCTGGTTGCAGGACTGATCATCTATCATCTGTTTTATCGCAAGCGTCCGCAGATCGCCCAGTTTGAATATCTGGATGGTCGGGAATGGACCATTACCCATCATGATCAGCGCATACAGCGTGCCCAGATCAGTCATGTGATTGATCACCAAGCTTATCTGGTGGTGTATTTTCAGCATGCCAAAATACCGCCATTGCTGATCTGGTGTGACCAGTTACCAACACAACAATGGAAGTCATTGAAAGTCCTTACGAAAATGATCTGATTGCCAGGCAATCGGTATTTTCATCAAAATTAAAATTATATATTTTTCAAATTCTTATCTTTATATAATGATCCTTTGTCAGACAATTCACATAATTCTTCGGAAAATATTTGAATTGTCTGACAATTTTCTTAATTGCTTTTATTTTAAACAGGTACATTTGAATCACCGAAGTCAACAGAGGAGATTAATATGGAATTTCCAACGTGGATATTTCCAGTAATCGCGGTAATTCTGGCACTGGTCATTGGACGACTCGGCACTATAGTTAGGGAACAAATTTCAACTCAATCACATTAACAAGCTAAAACGATAAGTTAAAGCTTTCCCAGTTAATAAGTAGCATGTGCTGAACCGTCGCAATGCTACTTTTTTTTGCCCAAAATTCAGTATTTCTTTCGATCAAGTCAATTGCAGAACCGGTAATCAATGGCAAAGTGACTCATCTAATTTAGAGTAAATACTCTTTAATTCATATAGTTCATCTGCTATGTTTAGCAGCATGGACATAATCACAATTATAGAGGACAGGAAAATGTCAAAAGTCCAACAAATATGCCAGGGTATGGCGGCCATAGTAATAACAACAACGGCTTTAACAGGTTGCTCACAGGTGGTTAAAACGGGTGCCAATGTGGCGCTGGGTTTCACTGAAAAACATATAGTGCCACCAATTCTGGCGATGGATGATGCAGAAATGGTGTGTAATTCAGGCAATGCCTTAACACCAGCGATCATGTCAACCAAGGAGATGGGGGCAGATCCGACCCGTGTTGCAGTACTGATGTACTCTGCAGCCGGTATTTGTGCGGAGCAGAAAGCGCTAGATGCCGAACTACGCTATATGCGTGCATCTAAAGCCAATCAGGTTACTGAGGCGCAGGATGCTCGCGTAGAGCAGAAACGTTGGGCAGCATTGGCTGCACAGCGTCAATATACCGGTTACCAGATGTTCCAGAAGCGTTACGAGAAAAAATATAATGTCGCGCTGGGTGAGAGTTGCCCAACCTTGAAGGGTGATACAGAACAGACTGTCTATCTGCTGGGCATGCTCAGTGGCCTACAAGCCATGACCAATGATATTAACTCGGGTGGAGCGGTGCAGGTACCGAAGGACATCGCTGCTGTGGTAGAACGCGGGATGACCTGTCTGAACAATGAAAAATTCTGGGGCGCACCAAATGCTACACGTGCCGTGATCTGGACCTTGTTGCCAGGCGCAGGTGATGGCAAGCCGGATCCATATCAGACCTTGAAACAGTCGACCCAGATTGGTGAACAGAAAGGTGTGCGTTTATCACATGCACTTTATGCCGTAGCTGCTCAGGCATCAGGTGATGATGCCAAGTTACGTGATGCGCTGAAAACTTTTGCACAGGCACGTTCTGATGAAAAGCCGGTCAATCCACAATTCAAGCTGATCGACAGTATGGCTTCGATTATGGTGGGTGGCATTGCAGACCGTTACTGGACCGAGCATACCGGCGTTCGCACTGGAGACGATGGCATGCAACGTTTCTGGGATGAAGCGGATACAGCATCTGACCTTGATGATCTGTTTAATGCGGATTCCTGATCCAGTCAGGTCCGTACGTTAAGGCGGACCTAAATTGACATACGTTAAGGGACTAAGCGATGCAGATGCATGATCACTATCTTCGTAACAAGATTGTCTTTCTGGCAGTCTTTGTTGCTTTCTGCGCATGGCTGCAGATATTTAAAGATAGTTTTATCTTTTGGCAAGCTAGCCTGATAAGTGAGCCCTGGCGGCTGTGGACGGCACATTGGGTGCACGTTGGCTGGACGCACTATTTCCTGAATATGCTGGCCTTTATCTGCTTGCCCTTTATCTTTCCACGTGTTTCGGTGTGGAACTTCGTCAGTATTCTACTGGTCTTGCCTCCGCTGATCAGTCTTAGCTTTTATTATTTCCTGCCAGATATCGAGGCTTATGCTGGACTGTCGGGTGTCTTGCATGGTGCGTATGCCGCCGTGGCCTGTGTGCATCTGTTGTATAAGAAAGAACGCAGTTTTGCAGCCTTGGTATTGTTTCTGATTTTTGCCAAGCTGGTCTGGGAAAATACCATCGGCAGTGAGGGCACGGCCCAATTGATTGGTAGTCCGGTACTGGTTGAAGCGCATTTGCTGGGGGTGATCTGGGGGATTGTAGTGGCCAATCTATATATCATTGGTAATTACTGGCTGGATCAATGATGCAGTTGGCATAAATAACAAAAAAGAAAATGTAAATTGTCATTTTCATTTCGCACAGTCTGGTGCAGAGTCAGAAGCATAATAATCAGATTGGTCTGTAAATCGGACTTACAAGACAAAGGGAAAGGGAATCCAAGTATGGTGGACATTCCCAGAGAATAACAATAGGAATACACATGCAAAATGATGCTGAAAACAGATCGGGAATAGGTCTGTTGCGTTATATCTGGACAGAATGGATCTCGACATTTGTCGTACTGGTCTTGCTGTTACTGACTCTTGTCATTGGTACGGGTGAAATGATCCATGGGCAATTGCTGCGCATGGGTGAACGGCTTTATGGCGACCCAGCTACGGGGATGCAGTATTCATTCCTACGTGCTGAACCAACCCGACCGCAATGTGAACGGAACATCGATGTCGATAGCCGTGTCCAACAGCAAATGAAAGCTGATGCTGCCGATGAATATGCCGATTTTTTTGGCGTGCGTTCCGAGGCGGATGTACGTGCAGCAGTCATGCAGGCGCAACAGGTTTGTGAAGAGTCCCATGCTTTCTATACCCAAGCCATAAATCATATCAATGCTCATCCGAGTATTCGTGCTTACCGTAGCTTTGAAACCAGTTTCTTTGGTCTGTTCAAGTTTGGTGTGGAAAACCGTGCGTTGCTGCTGGTGATTATGGTGGTATTTGCTGCCATCAGTGCGACCTTGAAAACCCATCATATTGGCCTGCGTAGCCCAGCCACCAAAATTGATTTCCGGGTCTATACACTGGCTATGCTCGTCGCGAATGCTTTCCTGGCATTCTCCTCCTATAGCCAGTATCAGTCAGTACTGAACTCTGGCGTGGCCATGGGAGAGATGAAATATATCTACTGGCTGTGGATGATTCTGTTTAGCACCTTAACCCTGATCAGCCTGTTCCAGGTGATTAAGCTGCCGAAGCCTACCCGTGAAGGCGGCAGTTTTGGTCTGGCTTTCCTGAGCGTACCGCTGTATGCCTATATGGCCATCAGTACCGGGATTAACTTTACCTTCTTCATGGATTATCCAATGGGGCAAGGGATTTATCTAGGTCAGCTGGTCGAGTTCTCTAGCATCTTCCTGAACCTAGCGCTGTTTATCTGGGCCGGCATGTTGCTGAAACAGACCCGTGTCGTGGATATGTTCCTGAATATTCTGCGTCCATGGAATCTGGCACCGGAAACCCTGACCTGGTTAATCCTGCTGGCAGCTGCATTGCCAACCGCTTATACCGGCGCATCAGGGATCTTCGTCATTGCTGCTGGTGCGATTATCTATAAGGAAGTCTGGAATGCCGGCGGTCGCCGTCAGTTTGCCTTGGCAGCTACTGCCATGTCGGGCTCTCTGGGTGTCGTATTACGTCCATGTCTGTTAATTGTGGTTGTAGCCTCATTAAATAAAGAAGTAACGACAGACTTGCTGTATCACTACGGTGTGTATGTATTCTTGCTGAGCTCGACCCTGTTCCTGGTAATTTCACTGTTTTTTGCTGAAAGCAAGTTCCGTATTGCCCCAGCAGGCGTAGCAGCACCACAATCAGGTCGTGCCTTCCTGGCTGTGATTCCATACATCGTGATCTTTGTACTGATCTGGATGTTCTACAAATATGCATTGTCGACCAATCTGAACGAGTTCACTGCACCAGTGATGATGCCAGTCATCCTGTTAATGATTGTACTGTATGACAAACTGCGCCATCAGCCTGCACCAATACCACCAGTAGGGCATTGGGATGAAAGTCTTAATATGAATCTGAATGGGATTGGTGGTACAGCAGCACAGCCTGAATCGTCACCTGGTTCATCCTTACGTCAGTTCGGTTTCTGGAAATCCATGCATATCTCCAGCAGCGAAACAGTAGGGCATATCGGTGCACTGGTCATTTTGATGGCTTTGTCCGTCAGCGTTGGCGGTTTGCTGGAGCGTCTGGAAATCATGGAAGCTTTCCCGACAGATATTAACAGCACGATTCTGGTCATTACCATGATTGTTGGCTTGATGATCTTTGTGGGTATGATCATGGATCCGTTCGGCGCCGTGATTCTGATTTCCGCAACGGTAGCGCCGGTAGCGTACCAATATGGTATTCATCCGGTACATTTCTGGATGATCACCCTGATTGGCTTTGAACTAGGGTATGTGACGCCACCAGTAGCACTGAATCATCTGCTGGCCCGGCAGTCGATTGGCGATGCCGAAGTGGCAGAAGCAGATGCAGAGGTACGACATTTGTCCTTCTATTATCGCTATGAGCGCTGGATTTTACCAGTAATTGTATTACTGCCAGCAATGCTGATCATTGCCTATGTACCCTACCTATTCAAGCTGTTCGGCTGGTATCACTAACACCGGATATTAAAAAAGCACCTACGGGTGCTTTTTTATTGCTGCCTTTAAGAGGACGGATGATTTCGTTTAAAGTGGTTTTGTAATAGAGGGCTACACAGTAAAATGGCTGAGAAAATCAGAGCCAGTCCAAGCAGGCTCATAATATCGGGGATTTCTTTCCAGAAGATATAGCCCCAAATTCCGGCAAAGATGATCGCCACATAGTTGACAGGTCCGATCTGTCCGGCAGGTGCCAGCTTGTAGGCATTGGACATCAAGATTTGGCTGATATTAGCCAAAACGCCTGCTGCAATCAGATAAGCCAGTTCAGTCAGATGATAAGGGCGCCAGTGCCAGAATATCGGAATCACTGAAACCAGTGTGCCAATAAAGCAAAAATAGAACACGATCCGTTCTGGTGGTTCAGTATCTGTTAGCGCACGTACAGTGACAAAAGCCATAGCCGCTAAAAAGCTGGCACTGAGTCCAATCACTGACATGAGATTAAACAGCCCCGAATCTGGCTTTGTTACACACAAGACACCAATAAATCCGATAGCAGCGGCAAGCAGCATCGCTTTGGTGATCTTTTCTTTTAAAAATAGCCAGGCAATGAAGGGAATGAAAATTGGAGAGGAATAGGTAAACACCATGGCATTAGACAGCTTGAGATGGGCAATGGCATAGAAGAAACCATACATTGCCATTAAACCCACCACAGAACGCCAGACATGCATCCATAACTTTTCAGTTTTAAAGAAACCGATACCTTTACGGAGCAGCAAAGGTAGGAATAACAACATACCCACCGCATTACGGAAAAATACGACAGTCGCGTTATCAACCGTATGTGAAGCATAACGAATACACACCCCCATCATAGAGAACAGCAAAGCCGAGCAGGTGAGTAGAAGGATGGCTTTAATCAGATCAGAAGGGGGTGCGCTGGGCATAAGAAAGCATCGCTAGAAGATTGTGGAATATTCTAGCGAACTATTTTGATCAAAAATTATGAATTTTCTGCAAGTTGGGCTTCCAGCAGCTTGATCTGTTCTTCCTTCAGCCTGATCAGTTCATCGGCATCCTTGTGCTGAGCATCTAGCATGGTTTTTTGCTCATCTAGCTGTGACTGGATATCTTCCAGACGGGAGGTTTCCTCTTTGGCCAGGGCAGGATTTTCAGGTACTGGAGCTTTAATGAGATCGTCCTGTACCAATCGATTGGCAAGATTTGCTTCTGTTTCAATTGGAGCTACTTGAGCCGTTGCCTCAGTCTTAATAGGCTCTTGAGCAGGAGTAACTGTTACAGTTTCCTGTTCAGGTGTTTCCTGAGATGAAGATGCACTAAACCACTGATAAGCAAATACCAGAATCACGACAGTAACTAAAGCCCCAATAATCCCCATTAAAAGTTTAGAACTATGCCTTTGCTCTACACTCATATGTTCAACCTTATTTATTTTTCTATACTTAACGCGGTTTAAACTGAATCACACCCACTTCATCAGGTACAGCATGAACTTCAGGTTGCTCAACGTGGGTTGGACGGTTTTCCTCATAGCCACATTCAATACACTCAATCCATTCATTCTCGCCGGAGGTCAGCATGACAATCCGATCCATCGCCTGACATTTTGGACATTTAGCACCTGCAATGAAACGACGTTTGATGGTCATCATACTCACCTGTTGATTAATTTAAACCGTTAGTTTAAGCATTTTTTACGGTATTCGTCCAACCTTGATGTCGGAGTAGGGCATCAATTTTTGGCTCACGACCCCGGAAGTTTACAAAAGCATCCAGTGCAGTATCTTTGCCGCCGACTGCCAGGATGTTCTTGCGGAAAGCATGACCCGTATCAGTATTGAAAATGCCTTCTGTTTCAAAACGGTCAAAGGCATCACTGGCCAGTACTTCTGCCCATTTATAAGAATAATATCCGGCAGCATAGCCACCTGCAAAGATATGGCTAAAGCTATGCTGGAAACGGTTATACGGTGTCGTTGGCAACACGGCATATTTGTCTCGGATCTCATTCAAGGTCGCCTGAACCTGTTCAGCATTCAAAGCTGGATTGGCACGATGAATGGACAGATCGAACAGGGCAAATTCGAATTGACGTAAGGTTTGCATGCCTGACTGGAAGAAACGGGCATCTAGCAGGGCTTTCAGCAGGTCTGCTGGTAGGACTTCCTTGGTTTCTATATGCTCGCTGAGCAGATTTAGACTGTCCTGATCCCAAGCCCAGAATTCCATGAACTGACTTGGTAACTCCACTGCATCCCAAGCCACACCATGTGTACCAGCAACAGAGATATTGTCTACTTCAGTCAGCATATGATGCAGACCATGACCAAATTCATGGAACAAGGTTGTCACTTCATCATGGCTTAGCAGGGCAGGTTTGTCGCCGACCGGTGGGGTAAAGTTGCCAACCATATAACAGATGGGCTTTTGTACGCCGTCATGGGTACGCATGCGAGAGCGGAAACCACTCATCCATGCACCACCACGTTTACCTTGACGGGCATACAGGTCAAAGTAGAAACCACCAATGACTTCACCCTGATCTTCCAGTTCAAAATAATGTGCATCCGGATGCCAAAGCGGAGCTTCACGTTCGATGACCTGAATGCCATACAGACGGTTCACAATGCTGAATAGACCTTGAATTACTTTTGGGGTCGGAAAATAAGGTTTTAGTGCTTCCTGTGACAGGTTGAACTGCTGCATTTTCAGCTTTTCAGAATAATAACTGCTGTCCCAAGGTTGCAGCTCGGTAATACCATCTTCTGCTGCAATTGCTTTCAGCTCGGCAATCTCTTTTTCAGCAGGCGCACGCGCATGCTCAGCCAGATCACGTAAAAACTCATCTACGGCGTCAACACTCGGTGCCATTTTACTGGCCAGTGAATATTCAGCATAGTTGTTAAAGCCGAGGAGTACAGCCATTTCCTGACGCAGACTCAGGATTTCTTCCATCACAGCTGTATTGTCAAATTCAGACTTGTCGGACTGATCTGATGCACGTGTGGTATAGGCCTTATAGATTTCCTCACGCAGACTGCGGTTTTCTGAATGGGTCATAATGGCTAAATAGGATGGGAAATCTAGAGTGGCTACGGGCTGATCCAATTTATGCTGTTGGCCATACTGTTTGAGCAGTCCAATATTGTTTGCCGATAAGCCTGCCAGTTCATCCTCATTTAATGGTCTGAAGTAGGCTTGAGTCGCATCCAATACATGATTGGAAAAATCTGAAGACAGCTGAGACAAACGTGCGGAAATTTCTGCATAACGTTTTTTCGCTTCACCTTCTAGCGCCACGCCCGAAAGTTTGAAGTCGCGCAGTGCTAATTTAATCGCGCTTTGCTGTGCTGCAGGCAGATCAGTAAATACTGGTGCATCATGCACATGCTGATAAGTCTGATACAGTGCCGTATGTTGGCCGAGTTGGGTATAGTATTCACTTAAACCCGGTAATAAGGCTTGATAAACTTCACGCGTTTCCGCATTATTTTTTACGGCATTGAGATGCGAGAGAATGCCCCAAGCCTCACTCATATTATTTTCAAGTGTGTCGACATGTTCCAAAATGGCAAGCTGTTCCTGAGCTGAATTCGGTGTTTCGTTAAGTTCATTCAGGAATTTTTGACCTTCAGCAATACAGCTTTCAATCTTTTGTTTCAGTTCTGCTAGTGTAATCTGATCAAATTGTGGAACAGGCAAAGTTGCCTTTTCTAAAGTCATGTCGGTCTGCCGATTTATTTCCTATGTTAAATCTAGATGTAGGGGTTTTAAGCTAGGAAATCAAGATATCTATAGTTTTTTCTCAATCTTTTGATTTAAGGTTATTAATGATTTATTGATATTTTTCAATTGTTCTAATAAGCCTCCATTGGAAGAGGGAAGCGACTCTAGTTCATTTATATCAATTGTAGAGATATTAATGATTTTGGTTTTCCAAAGATTTAAAGGATGTTTATAAGAATATGTCACCGTAAAAGTGATGGGAGTATTATTTAATGATTCCTTGAGGCCTCCATATTGTCCCCAATCGTATATGTAGCTTTGTTTAGGTGGAAATACTTTGATTCCACTTTTAAAAATACCAGTATTAAAATACTGTTTATCAGAATTTAACTTTTCAATTCCGAATGCTGCACGAGGGACAGGCTGATTGCTAAAGATTTTTACATTGTGAGCGATGGATTTGCCGATATTTTTAACATGAAGTTGAATTACAGATTCTTTTCCATAATGAGGCGTAGCAAAAATAAGAATTTGTGGTTGCTGATCTGACTTAAATACTGCATAGGTTACAAGTAAAGCTAGTAATGAAATAACCAATGTTATGATATTTAGTACATCCATTTTTCTAATTTTCCTTATAGTTATTATATTGATTATAAATAAAAAAAGAGCGCCGTAGCGCTCTTTTTAACTGTGAAAATTATTCACCTTTTGGCTTTGCATTGGATTTTTTCTTTTTCACTTTGGCTTTTTTCTTTACTTTACCTTTATCCTTTGTTTCAGGCTTTCCTGCAGATTTTTTAGCAGGCTTTTTGCTGTAGGAACTGGGTTTTCCTTTGTCTTTTTTGCGTCGTATGGGTTGTTCCCCATCTGCATTATCTTTGGCTTTGGACTCGCGTTCATGTTTGCCAAAGACTTGTTCAGTCGCTTCCGGACGGACTAAAGGCTTTTTCTCTGCGACACGTGGTGCACGGGCGCGGATTTGACGGCCAGCATGGGTTAACTGTTGTACCAGTTCAAAGTCAATCTTACGTTCTTCCAGATTCACCCCGGCAACCTTGATCTTGACTTCATCCCCCAGACCGAAGATTTGTCCACGGTTCTGACCGACCAGGCTTTGGCTGCTTTGATCAAAGACAAAGAAATCATCACCGAGCTGGCTGACATGTACCATGCCATCTACATAGAGATCTTTCAGGGTAACAAACAGACCAAATTCTGCAGTCGCACTGATAATGCCAACAAATTCTTCACCCAGATGCTGCTGCATGTAGTGACATTTCAACCAGGTCGTTACAGAACGTGAAGCTTCATCAGCACGACGTTCAGTTGAAGAGAAATGCTCACCGGCATCATCCAGCGATGCACCCGAAATCGGATATGGTTTTTGTGCCAACTGTGCTTTAATCGCCCGATGTAATAACAGGTCAGGGTAGCGGCGGATCGGCGAGGTGAAATGCGTATAAGCATCATATGCCAGACCGAAGTGACCATCGTTCTTCGCGCCGTAGTAGGCCTGCATCATTGAGCGTAACAGGACTGCATGAATACTTGGGGCATCAATACGGTCTTTGGTCGCTTCAATCACTTCCTGATAATCTTTCTGGGTGGGTTGTTCCGGGAATTTCAGACCGAGTAGCTTGACGAAGTCACGCACTTTCTGAATACGGGAAAATTCTGGTGGCTGATGCACACGGTACAGCATTGGAATTTCATTTTTCAGGGCATACTCTGCCGCCGCCACGTTGGCGAGCAACATGCACTCTTCAATTAGCTTATGCGCATCATTACGGGTGCGTGGCAGAATTTCTTGAATACCACCCAGCTCATCGAAAGTCATATAGGTTTCGACAGTTTCGAATTCCATCGCATGACGATCCGCACGCAATTCTTTCAGCACCTGATACAGCTGGAATAGTGTATTGAGTGATTTGCGTACATCACGATCTTCAGTAATCGCGTTACTGTCACCGTCAAAATACTGTGCAACCTGGTTATAGGTCAGACGCGCTTTGGAATGCATCACAGAAGGGTAGAACTCAAAACTGGTCACACGGCCTGCACGTGACAGTTTTAAGTCGCAGACCATACAGAGACGGTCAACATTAGGGTTTAAGGAACATAAGCCATTGGAGAGTGCTTCAGGCAGCATCGGCAAGACATAATGCGGGAAGTAGACCGATGTACCACGTTCCTGAGCTTCGTCATCCAGGGGCTTGCCAACACGGACATAATGGCTCACATCTGCAATTGCCACGACAACACGATAACCACCGCCAGGACGTTTTTCTGCATACACCGCATCATCGAAGTCGCGGGCATCTTCACCATCAATGGTGACTAAAGCCAGGTCACGCAGGTCAATACGACCTTCTCGATCCTTAGCATTGGGTTCTTTAAAACTTTCTGCTTCTTTGATGACTTCATCAGGGAATTCGTAAGGCAGACCATATTCCAGAATGGTTTGTGGAATGATGATTTCCGTATCTGCTTTATCTGCCATTGACTGGATAATATGCGCAGTCGCAAATTCTTCTTTGGTTGGATAGGTATCAATTGCGACACGAATCGAATCACCAACTTTGACCTGAGCATGTTCAATCAGTTCTTTTTCTAGGGTGATCGGCTGATGCGCATTTGGACTGGCAGGTTGTACGAAATATTCACCTTCATGCTGGCAGACTTTACCAATAACCTGTTTGACACGATGTTGTACTACTTCAGTAATAAAACCCCAGGCCTTACCTTTGCGGTCGACTGAAGTTTGGCGGACTTTAACGCGGTCACCATTAAAGACCTGGCGCAATTCACGCTCGGGCAGTAACAGATCATCCTGACCGGAAATATTGGCTGTACCCATGCCTTTAGAATTGATATACACCGTGGCTTCATATTCCGGTTGTTCAGTAGCAATCTGGAATTTATAACCATCTTTCATTAACTGGCCATCACGCACCATGGCAATCAGGCGGTGACTCAGGGCATCAATACTTTTTTGATCTGCAATTTCAAAATGTTCCACCAGGTCGGCATGCGACTGGGCATTATTCTTTTCTATGGTTTCTAAAATTAGCGTGCGACTTGGGATAGGGTTGTCATAACGTTCAGCTTCAGCTTTTGCTTCAGGATCGACCCAATTTTTCATCATGTCTTTAAATTTTCCTAGGAGATGGGATTAGCATAAGACATGTGCGCTCAGACTGCACGTAAATGATTGCAATAATCTGTTTAAGTTTCCGTTTTTCGGCGGATTTTCGACTATTAGATAGAAAGCGGAGCTTTTTCGCACAATAAGTGTATAAAAACAGATAAATTGTTTAAAAAGTATTTAATCGAGCAAAAAACTGCACTTTTTTTTAAAGCTTTGCTTGCAGTGCTATGCCGAAATTTGTATTATGGCGGCACGTTACGGTGAGATGGGTGAGTGGCTGAAACCACGTCCCTGCTAAGGACGCATACGGGTAACTGTATCGAGGGTTCGAATCCCTCTCTCACCGCCACGCTTACTTACGTCGCGCGCTCATAGCTCAGCTGGATAGAGCACTTGGCTACGAACTAAGGGGTCGGGAGTTCGAATCTCTCTGAGCGCACCAAGTAAGTTAAGCAGAAAAACGTATTGCCAACCTAGGCACACAAGTTACGCGCTCATAGCTCAGCTGGATAGAGCACTTGGCTACGAACTAAGGGGTCGGGAGTTCGAATCTCTCTGAGCGCACCAACTTGAACAATCAACCGCACATGTTGCGGTTTTTTTGTGCCTGAAATTTTCTGGAATTAGGCTCAAATGCCAGCGCTTAATTTTCGCTATGCCACTATCAATCTGATAGCTAAACTAGCTTAAGGTCGAAAGCTGATACGCTATTAATTGCTTTTAAATATAAATCTGCAGGAAAATTCACCTATAAAACCTGAATTTAACCATATCGTTTATTTACTGTACGTTCGGTTGGGTTTTTATTAAAAAAGACTTAACAAGTTTAGAAAAACATATATAATGCACCTCATCAAGACGTCGCGCTCATAGCTCAGCTGGATAGAGCACTTGGCTACGAACTAAGGGGTCGGGAGTTCGAATCTCTCTGAGCGCACCAATCTTGATAAAAATTCTCAAAAAAACCGCACATTGATGCGGTTTTTTTATGTCTGTAGTTTTTAATTTATAGATATAAAAAAACAATAATTGCTTTTAAATTTACTTCAGCTTTTGCTGTACTTTAAGTGTATAGACCGTATTTGCTCCAACTGCTGGCAGAATATCGTGATAAGGCATACTGCGCATGGCACGTAATAAAAATGGGGCCTGATCATGAATCTTCATACTGCTGGTCATTTGAAATAAAGTGCCATGAGCTTGTGGCAGCAGTTTCATTCCTGCCTTTACAAATTTTAAATCTCCGCCAATCGCATCAAACTGGCTTTGCAAAGGTGAGGGCTGTTGATAACGAAGCTTGAAATCGAATGGAATCTGGATCACTCCCAACCCAACCGATACCTTATAGTTAGCATCCATCTGCTGACGATTCACTGGATTGAGTTCCACTTTACGAATCTGTCGTGGGAATAATTGCTGACTGGCATCAGCTGCAAGCCAAGGCTGCAGTTTCTGAACTGGTTGTGGATAATAATGAAAACTGCTACTAAAACGCATGTTTTCTGAGGCTTGACCATATTTGAGCTGACGTGCAGGCAGAATAAAGCTGACAGGCTGGGCAGACTGCTGACTCAGTTGAGTGATCTTCTGAATTTGCCCGGCATTAAAATGTACTTGAGGGATCTGGCTTGCAGATAATGGAATGCTCGACTGGGATTTAAAACGTTGCTGTAAAGCTTCAAGCAGGAACGCATTGGTACCAGCAGGAATACCCAGTTTAGCTTCAGGTAAAGCATTTAAAATTTTGCTAAACAGAAAGCCTTTCGGCTGATTTAAGTCGCCCCATTGCGTCACGGTGACCAAGGTTTTATTTGCTCCAAGTGCAAACCATTCCAGCCGTCCAGCACCATAAGGAATCGGGGCATCCACAATCAAAGTTTCAATACTGTTTTCTGACACATGATGCTGCATCACCACATTTTCCTTAAAATTCAGCACTGGAATGGGCGTAGGAATATGTACCTGATAACGCACCTGCTGGATGTGTCCACGGGACTCCAGAATCTGAGCAGACCTGAGCGCTGGAAACAGGCCGGCATAGCCCTGATAATTTAAAAGATGTTTTTTAACCTGAGCCTGAGGAATCGGTAATACCACCGCACTGCTATAAAATTGCACACTTTGAGCAGCTGCCTGCTTAAAGGTTGGAAGCTGTAAGGATTGTCGAGGATGTGCATAGATGAATAGTCGGTCACCGGTCAAATCCGCTAGCTGCTGTGGACTACCGGAAAAGACATCGATACTGCTCGGAAGTGTAGGCGTCCAAGGAATAATTTTCGCCCAGCTGAAAGGAATATAAGTTGTGCAGAGGCAAAGAAGCAGACACGATTTTAGTGATTTCATACAACGTCCTGTTGTGCATTTTATTATTCTGATAGTTGTGGATTAAAAACGATTTTTATAACGAGCGGAAGCAAAGATATGTAATTCATTTCCGAACATTTTGCTAATGGGGATAGCAGTGAATTTGATATAGTATGAGCCAAGGATTTTTATATTTTGATGTGATGCTATGACTGAGTCAGCACCGACTTTATCGACCCGCTATTTTCTGACTTTAGAAGAATCTCAGGATGGATTTGCTTTGGCCACTTTTGGCAAAAAGCAGATCAGCCGATTTCTGACTCCTTTGGTAAGTGTCGGGATCATCATCTGGGGCTTTTCTATGGGCTTTGATGGGGTAGGGCGTTATTACGTGGCACTGGGTGCATTCTTTCTGCTTTTACAGGGCATCATGCGTTACTGGTTCCTGCCGATGATGTTCAAACGCCAGTTTGTAAAATACCAGTTCGGCAAGAGCGAGCAGGGTATTGACCTGTATCAGGACCATGCTGAAATCTTCCATAATGGCCGCAACAAGATCGTCCATTACAGTGAAGTGCAAAACTTTGCCAAAGGCAAGCTGACCTATATGCTGGAACTTAAAAATCGTACTGTGGTGATCGTACCTAAGCGCGCCTTTGCCGATGCCACCGAACAAAGCATTTTCGAACGTACTTTCAAGAAATAATTTCAACATTTAAAAGGGAAAATAGTCAATCATGAGTACACGTCCATCCAAGATCGTTTGTGTCGGCCGCAGTTATGCAGATCACGCCAAAGAGCTGGGTAATGCCATTCCGGACCGACCGGTCCTGTTTATCAAGCCACCAAGTGCATTAGGTGATCTGGATGCAGGAATTGAATGGAATCGTGATCTGGGCAGCTGTCATTATGAATGTGAGCTGAGTCTGCGTATTGACCGCACCCTGAAAAATGAAACTGATCCTGCAAAAGCTTTAGAAGCAGTGGGTGCTGTGACTTTGGGTCTGGATCTGACTTTACGTGATTTGCAGGATGACCTTAAGAAAAAAGGCCAGCCATGGGAACGTGCCAAGGCTTACGATGGCGCTTGCCTGCTCTCTGACTGGGTGTCAGTTGAAGACGTAGTAAATGACTGGAAAGATGTACACTATACGCTGCATGTAAATGATGCACTGCGTCAGAAAGGCGATACTGCTTTACTGATCTTTGATGTGGGAACATTGCTGGCAGATATCAGTCAGGTATTTACCCTAGAAGAAGGGGATGTGGTAATGACTGGTACACCAGCGGGTGTAGCAGCATTGCAATCCGGTGAACAGCTGAAAATGACCTTAAAGGGTAAAAACCAGGAATATATCTGGACCACCTTTGTGAAATAAGCTGAGTCTTGCGTGGAAATAAGGGAGTCGAAAGGCTCCTTTATTTTTATTTAAAATTTTTAACTGGCTTGATGAATCTTCCTGAATTGATCAGGTGTATAGCCCATCCAGCGCTTAAACATTTGAATAAAGGCTGAGGCATTGGCATAGCCCAGATCAAAGGCAATATTTTCTACAGTTTTTTGCTGTTTCAGCATCGACATGGCTTTGATGACTTTCAGACGCTGCCGCCATTCATTGAGTGACATTCTCAGTTCCTTCTGGCAGTAGCGCGCCAAGGTGCGTTCAGTCAGGTTATGCATAGCTGCCAAATGCTGCAAGGTACTGTTATTCTCTGGATTTTGATGTAGGTAATCCAGAATTTGCCTGAGTTGAGGATGTTCAGTATGCGGCAAATAACTGCCAATCATCTGTGCCTGTTTAAGTTGATCAAGCAGCACGTGTAATAAACGTTGATGCTCTTCTGACCTTACATCAGTCGGATGTAATTTTAAATGCTGCAAGAGTGAAGTGACCAGAGGACTGGTTAATAAGATCCCCGGCTGATTTGGTAAACCTGTACATAAACTTTCATGAATATAAAAAGTTCCATGTGAAACATCGGTACGATTTAAACCACTATGTTGTAAGTTAGGTGGTAGCCATACACCGTAAGGCGGAGGGGTAATATAATCAATATGCCCAATTTTCACTTCCATGATGCCATTAAAAGCATAGATAAACTCTCCCCAAGCATGATCATGCAATGGATAGACTGACAGAGCCGGGTCTTCACGAAAATTAATCCACAGAGCTGCGTCAATATCATCATTGGTTCTAAGTTGCTTAATATCTTGAGCGACTGTTTTATTGCTTCTCACGTTAGATTGCCTGAATAATGCGATTATTTGTCTGTTTTAAAGTATATCTTTTATTTCTGACAGATTTATAGTGTGCATCTTTGATAGTGTGTGTAGAGTTGAAATTGTGGAGCAGCGTAAAGCGCTTGATGCGCAAGCCTCGTTAATCATGTTTATCCTGTGTCTGTTATGGGGACTACAGCAGGTAGTGCTCAAGCTAGCAGCCCCAGATATTTCAGCCTTGATGCAGATTGCATTACGTTCAGCCTTATCTGCATTAATGGTTTATCTTTTGATTCAAGCAGGTGTAAGGCGCCAGCTATGGAGCCGTAGCTATCTTCCGGCAGGTTTGCTGGTCGGGGTATTGTTCGCTTTAGAATTTTACCTGGTCGCTGAAGCACTGCGTTATACCTCTGCTTCACATACCATCGTATTATTATATACCGCACCAATTTTTGTGGCATTGGGATTACACTGGAAACTTCCTTCAGAACATTTATCTCCATTACAGTGGGGTGGAATTCTCGTTGCGTTTAGCGGGATCGTGGTGAGCTTCTTATTTCGTAGCCACACTGGTCAGGCTATGCAAGCCAGTATGCTTTGGGGAGATTTGTTGGCTTTAATGGCTGGTATATTTTGGGCTGCTACCACTGTGAGTGTTCGATTAACACGATTAGCTGAAGCTCCAGCAACACAAACTTTGTTCTATCAGCTCTTGATGGGCGGCATGGTGCTGTTACCACTTGCGTGGATGACAGGACAAGCAACGGTGAACTGGACAACCTTATCTATTTCTAGTCTGATTTTTCATACAGTGGTCATTTCTTTTGCCAGTTATCTGATCTGGTTCTGGATGCTGAAAAAATATTTGGCTTCACGTCTGGGTGTATTTTCTTTTCTAACACCGGTTTTTGGTATGATTTTTGGAATTCTGTTACTGGATGAAGAAATTGAGATGAACTTTATTATCGGTACGATCATGGTCATGCTGGGTGTCGTGTTAGTAAGTTTGCAGGGATGGCTAAAGCCGAAAAATATAAAAGTAGTTCCTTAAAATATTAGTTATCGATAGTGTTTAAAAAAACGTGAATAACACAGTGAAAATTTTTACTGAAAAACTTACTTATATAATTCCCGATAAAAATCCTCTCATAAGAGAGGATTTTTATTGAAGTGTTTAAGGCTTAGGTGGAGTTTGAGTTTCATTCTGCATTTCCTTTTGCTTAAACAGCTCTGAAAGTGGAATGCCCAGATTTTCCGCTAAATAATGATCTGCTTCTCGTAATTTGGGTTGTAGTCGCTGCATCCAAAGGTCATTGATCTGAAGATTTTCAATTTGATGTGTGTGTGGCAAGGCATAAGGAAGTTTGAGGTAGAAATCCCAGAAATTGACCTGATCCAGATCACGTACCAAGACATATTCATTATCCTCCGTACGTTTAATCAGATTCTGTTTTTCAAACATGCTGATATAGCTTGGCAGACGGCCAATTTCATCTCGTCCTAAAACTTCGAGTGCCTGTGCTTCACTAATACTTTCTCCAGTTTTTTGCTTGCGGTAAAACAGTTCCAGTAAATCCAGTAACATCAGAATTGGATGGATTTTGCAATCCTGGCCCGATTCAAATGCCGTGATTGCATAACTGATCTCAACCCCGAGCAGGACAATATTCCAGGACAGATAAATCCAGAGCAGGAAAATAGGAACCGCTGCAAAAGCACCATAGACAATTTCATAACTGGTGAAATTGGACATGACAAAGCCAAACAGGTTCTTTAAGAGTTCAAATACCACTGCACTAAATAAACCGCCCACGAATGCAGATTTGATCGGTACACTGCGGTTAGGAATGGTCCAGTTCAGGATAAAGAAGCCGATAATCGTCAAAGAAAATGAAATGAGCCACAGTATAAAAGCACCATTCAATTCGTAGCCGGCAAAGTTATTGCTCAGTACATTCATGGACGCTACAGTTGAAGAAATCACGAAAGCGCTACCGAGTAAAATTGGACCCAAAGAAATAATGGTCCAATAGCGCATAAAGCCGATAATCCCGCCACGTGTTTCTGTGACACGCCAGATTCGGTTAAATACTGTCTCAATACTGGTCAGCATCATCACGGTGGTAATAAATAGGAACAGGATCCCGATGATGGTCAGATTGCTGGATTTGTCAGTAAAAGCACTCAGGGCTTTATCAAAGGCAATGGTGGTCTTGGGCAGGAAATTGGTATAGATCATTTCCTGAAGTTGCTGACGTGCAGGTTCTAGTGCCTTAATTGAAGAGATGATCACCAGAAAAACCGTCAGCATTGGTACTACAGCAAACAAAGTAGTATAAGTTAATGAGCCTGCCTGTTCACGGCAACGATCCGCCTCAAAGCGCCTAAGTACAAATAAAATAAATTGAAACCAGTGCTTTTCATAAAAAGGTAATTTCTTTAAGTATTCAACGATCATGCGCTTGTTGTCTCAATTTCTTATACATCATGAATTTTCTGGTTCAGCTTACCCAAAAAAACAGAAAAATACCGTATAGTTTTCTTTTTTTAGTATCGAACATTCATCATATGCAACCTTATGTCCTTGTTTTATATTACAGCAAATATGGTTCAGTCAAAGAGATGGCACATCTGATTGCCAATGGGGTTGAATCCGCAGGTATGGCAGTGAAGATCAGAACGGTGCCGAATCTTTCTACTGTGGTAAAAGAAGCAGAGGCGAGTATCCCAGCGGAAGGGGATATCTACTGTACGCTAGATGAATTGGCGAACTGTTCTGCTTTGGCAGTGGGTTCGCCAACACGTTTTGGCAATATGGCTGCGGAAATGAAATATTTCTGGGATCAGACCACCAGTCTTTGGCTGAATGGAGCTTTGCATGCTAAGCCGGCATGCGTGTTCACAGCCTCTGGTGCAATGCATGGCGGCCAGGAAAGTACATTACTGAGTATGCTTCCGCCGTTGTTCCACCACGGTATGATGATCATGGGACTAAGTAATGCTGTTCCAGCATTATCAAATACTAAAACGGGTGGTACACCCTACGGCGCCAGCCATGTCAGTGGTGCACGCCATGATCAGGCACTAAGCCAAGATGAAAAGGTACTATGTGAAGCACAGGGTAAGCGCTTGGCAGAAATAGCTTTAAAGTTAAATCAGGTTTAATAATTCTCAATCAGGACAATAAGCTTTAGGCTTTATTGTCCTGATCACTCGATTCCCGAGAATCTTCTTTATTCACTTCCAGTGCCTGAGCAGCTGTTGTCTGAATATTAAAGCGATATTTGCACTTCAGACAACGATAATCCAGAAACAGGTTACGATCTACGGTTACACCAGCTTTTTTACCCAAGAAGTTACCGACCACACCACCAGTAATCGCAACACTAATTGCGCCAACGAAAGTCCCGACTGTTCCGCCGACAATTACACCAAGTGGGCCTGCCACAGTCCCAATCGCAGCACCAATCGACGCACCTGAAGCTGCCCCACCTACAGTTCCCGCCGTTGCACCTGCAGAGGTCATGAGTAGACCGCCAATTTTTTTCAGATTTTGCTCATGATCACGTTGTTCAATATCTGTTGAGCCACATTTAGGACATTGCATAAGGTATTCCATCAATGAGTGTTATGGGCCGATGTTCAGCCTATTTATGATTTGTCATTTTGCCTAATCAGGTGGATATATGACAGCTCTACAGTATGTCTGTCTTATATTTTGATGTCAGGGACATTTCCTGCCAATTTGATTGTAAAGGAGAATTTGATAAGGCTTTGTATTTGTGCTGTAAATTATTTTATATCGAAATCCATTTTGGAATTCTTTAAGTTTTTAGCTCTCCCATACTCTACAGCTACTAAAAATAATATCTTCAAAGTATCTTTTCTATTTCTTATAAAAAATAATTTACTTGTCACCTTTTTACACTAAATAACATGACCATCATAAATTGAAATTAAGTACTGTTTAGTAGAGGTGTTGAGTATCTATATTG